>NZ_JBVVQR010000028.1:0-73622 GCF_055811535.1 Mesorhizobium sp. WSM4816
ACGAGAACTGGCTCGAGGCGACCCGCTACCTCAACATGGATCATCTGCGCGAGCACAAGAAGGAGAACCTGAGGGCATTGGCCGCCTGAGACGCGGCCGCCATATCCGCCGCTCCGCTAAACACGGGGGCTGCGCGGCGGACACGCCAACGTCACGCTGAATGCCACGCCATTTTTTGCAGAACTTGACGCACACAACTCCGCCGCGTGAAGCGTGCGAGGAATTCCACGATTTGGCGGCGGCCGAATCGTCGAGACCGTTGCGGTCGTGATGGCCCGTCATTGCCGCACCTTCCGCTCCGCTGAGCGTCCAGTCGCCGCAGGTCTGGTCGGCAATTTTCGTGCCGTCGGGCTTGGAGCCGGTCAGCACGTCGTGGCGGTTGGGCTTGTCGCCGCGGCCGTTGACCACTTCGCCCTTTTCGTCGAGCGCCGTCTGCTTGGTGATGGCGTTGGCATCGCTATGCAGCGAAGCGACATCGTCGGCAATCTTGACGCCCTTGGCGTTGAACCATGGTCCCGTGCCAATGCGATCGCGCGCATCGGTGTCGCTGGTCGAGAGATAGGCGCGCCATGTCTTGCCCGCAACGCCCGCGGCTTCAGCCAGCGAGGCGCAATGCGCATCGGCGCCCGCGAGGCCGCCGAGATCGGCGCCCTTGCCCGAGCCGACGCTGGTGACGAAGAAGCTCATCGTCGCGTCCTGCGAGGATGCGACGCCGATGGCTGCCAGCGATGCAGCGGCGGTGACGAGAAGCAGTCTGCGCATGATGGTCCTCCGTTTCGGAAAATCTGGTATTCCAATAACGTCGGCGGCGGCGCAATTCTTCCGTCGAAATGCGCGATGCGTCTACTCCGGCTGCCGGTAGGCAACAAAGCGGTTGTGCTTGGCCTGGAAGATCAGTCCGGTTTCCGTAAGCGCCGGGCTGGCCAGCGGCACGATGCGTTTGGCGATCTCCTGGGGATGCGGCAGCGTCTCCGGATCCTCACCGGGCACCGCCTGCGCACGCATGGCGGTGCGGGTGGCGCCGGGATCGGCGGCATTGACCCTGAGGGCCAGGTTTTCCGTCTCATGCGCCCAGGAACGCATCATCGTCTCGACTGCCGCCTTCGACGCCGCGTAGGGCGCCCAGAAGGCCCGCGCCGAATGGGCGGCATTGGAGGAAAGCACGATGGCACGGCCTGCATCGGAGAGCCTGAGCAACGGGTCGACCGAGCGGATCAGCCGCCATGTCGAGGTAACGTTGATGGTCATAACTTTCTCGAAAGTCTTGGCCTCGACATGGCCGATCGGCGAGATGACACCGAGCACCGCCGCATTGGCGACCAGAATATCGAGCTTGCCCCATCGCTCATGGATGGCGCCGCCCAGCCGGTCGATGCCGGCCATGTCGGCGAGGTCGAGCGGCACCAGCGTCGCCTGTCCGCCCGTTGCCTTGATCTGGTCGTCGAGTTCCTCCAGTCCGCCGACAGTGCGGGCAACCGCGATGACGTGCGCTCCAGCGGCGGCAAGTTCCAGGGCGATGAAGTAGCCGATGCCGCGCGAGGCGCCGGTGACGACCGCGACGCGGCCGGACAGGTCGAGGCTAGTGGCAGAGATCATGCGAGGGCCTCCGTGAGCAGGCGTGAAACTCGGAAGGCAATTGGTGTTCCGGCAATCCTACGCCCCGCCCGCCGCCAGCAGCGACAGCGTGCGCACATTGTCCGAACCTTCGAAATCGGCAAGCCGGGTCGGATATTGACCGGTGAAGCAGGCGTCGCAGAATTGCGGCTGCTCATTGTCGCGGCCGGCCTCGCCGACGGCGCGGTAGAGCCCGTCGATCGACAGGAAACCGAGTGAATCGACGCGGATGAACTCGGCCATCTCTTCCACCGACATGCGCGACGCCAGCAGCTTCGACTTCTCCGGCGTATCGACGCCGTAGAAACAGGAAGCGCGCGTCGGCGGCGAGGCGATGCGCATGTGCACTTCCTTGGCGCCGGCATCGCGCACCATCTGCACGATCTTCTGGCTGGTGGTGCCGCGCACGATCGAATCGTCGACCAGCACCACGCGCTTGCCTTCGATCATGCGGCGGTTGGCGTTATGCTTGAGCTTGACGCCCATGTGGCGGATCGAATCGCCGGGCTGGATGAAGGTGCGGCCGACATAGTGATTGCGGATAATGCCGAGCTCGAACGGGATGCCCGCGGCTTGCGAAAAGCCGATCGCCGCCGGAGTGCCGCTGTCCGGCACCGGCACGACGATGTCGGCCTCGACCGGGCTTTCGAGCGCCAGCTCGGCGCCGATGCGCTTGCGCACCTCGTAGACGTTGCGGCCCTCGACCGACGAATCCGGACGCGCGAAATAAACATATTCGAAGATGCAGAAGCGGGTTTTCTGCGGCTCGAACGGAAACAGGCTCTCGATGCCCTTGGCGGTGACGACGACCATCTCGCCGGGCTTCAGGTCGCGCACGAAACGCGCGCCGATGATGTCGAGCGCGCAGGTTTCGGAAGCCAGGATCCAGGCGCCGTCGAGATCGCCGAGCACCAGCGGCCGGATGCCGAGCGGATCGCGGCAGCCGATCATCTTCTTTGAAGTCATCGCCACCAGCGAGAAGGCACCTTCGACCTGGCGCACCGCATCGATGAAGCGCGAGTTGAGATCGCGTTCCCTGCTGGTGGCGACCAGATGCAGCAGTGTCTCGGTGTCGGAGGTCGACGAGAAGATCGCGCCCTGTTTCTGAAGCGCGCGCTGCACCGTCATGGCGTTGGTGAGATTGCCGTTGTGGGCGACGGCGAAGCCGCCATCGGCGAGCTCGGCGAAAAACGGCTGGATGTTGCGCTGGCCGGCGCCGCCGGTGGTGGCGTAGCGCGTGTGGCCGATGGCGCGGTTGCCTTGCAGGCTGTCGATGACGCGCTGTTTGGTGAACGTATCGCCGATCAGGCCGACATGATGTTCGACATGGAACTGGGTGCCGTCATAGGAAACGATACCGGCCGCTTCCTGGCCGCGGTGCTGCAACGCATGCAGGCCGAGCGTGACGATAGCCGCAGCGTCCTGCCGGCCAAAAATACCGAACACGCCGCATTCGTCATGGAAATGATCGTCAGCCTCGGCGGAAAGCACGTCGTCTGCGTCTGCCATCTTCAGCTCCGCTAAAGTCGCTATATAGTGTGATGACGGCTCGAGAGCAACGTAGAGTTTGCGGCCTTCACATGATCGTCAGTTTGCCGGCGCCGGATTGGCCGGTGCATTGTCGGCCGGTGGCGCGTCGGTTTCGCTGCCGTCGGGCGCCGGAGCATCGTCGCCAGTTGCCGGTGCGTCCGCCGCGGGTGCATCCGCTGCCGGAGGTGTCTCGGCGCCGGTCTCGGGTGCCGGCTGATTCGGATTGAGCCTGTTGAGGATCGCGTTTTCCGGATCCTCGGGCAGCAGGCTTTCGAGCTTGGCGCCGATCGATTCGAGCAGCGGCCGCGACTTGGCATCGGCGACCCAGCCCGGAGCCTTGGGGCCGGCCAGCCAGTTGAAGAACAGCAGGGCCACCGCGACGACCAGGATGCCGCGCGCCGCGCCATAGAGGAAACCAAGCGTGCGGTCGAGCGCGCCGACCCTGGAATCGATGATCCAGTCGGCGAGCTTCATGGTGATGATGGAGACGACGATCAGCGCGACGATGAAGACGATGCCGGCGGCCACCACCATGGCAATCTTCTCATTGTCGACATAGGGCTGAACGTAAGGCAGGACCGGTTGATAGAAAAAGAACGCTGCCGCGGCCGCCGCTATCCAGGAGATGACGGAAAGGACCTCGCGCGAAAAGCCGCGAACCATGGCGAGCATCGCCGAGACCAAGGTGAAGCCGACGAGAATTCCGTCAAGCAGCGTAATCGGCATGTCTTTTGCCCCACTTCATGAGCCGCGTCATTCTTGCTCGTCGGCGCGGCTGCGCCGTGAGCCGGCTATGCGCGCCACGAGATCGGCAAGCTCGGTGGGCTGGAAAGCGCCGGCCCCTATCCCCCCGGCAAGTTCCTCGCTGCCCAAGGGCAGAACCGCGCTTCCAAAACCCAGCTTTTCGGCTTCCTTCAGGCGCTGCTGCGCGTGCGCAACCGGCCTCACGGCGCCCGAAAGGCTGATTTCGCCGAAATAGACGCAATCGGCGGGAAGGGCAAGACCGGTGAGCGAGGAAACCAGTGCGGCCGCCACCGCCAGATCGGCGGCCGGCTCCGAGATACGGTAGCCGCCGGCGACGTTGAGATAGACGTCATGCGTGCCAAAGCGGACCCCGCAATGGGCTTCGAGAACGGCGAGGATCATCGACAGCCGGGCACCGTCCCAGCCGACGACGGCTCGACGCGGCGTGCCCAGCGACGACGGCGCCACCAGCGCCTGGATCTCGACCAGCACCGGCCTGGTACCTTCCATGCCGGCGAAAACCGCGGCGCCCGGCGCTTTCGCATGGCGTTCGCCGAGAAAAAGCTCGGATGGATTGGCGACCTCGCGCAGGCCCATATCAGACATTTCGAACACGCCGATCTCGTCGGTCGGTCCGAAGCGGTTCTTGACCGTGCGCAGGATGCGGTAGTGGTGGCCGCCTTCGCCCTCGAAATAAAGCACCGCGTCGACCATATGCTCGACGACGCGCGGCCCGGCGATCTGGCCTTCCTTGGTAACGTGGCCGACGAGCACGATCGCCGCCCCTGTGGATTTGGCATAGCGGATCATCGCCTGGGCGGCGGCACGCACCTGGGTGACGGTGCCGGGCGCCGAATCGGCCATGTCGGTCCACAAGGTCTGGATCGAATCGAGGATCACCAGGTCCGGCCGCTTGCCGTCGGCGATGGTGGCGAGGATGTCCTCGACATTGGTTTCGGCGGCAAGCTCCACCGGAGTATCGGCGACGCCGAGCCGCTGCGCACGCAGCCTGATCTGGGCGACCGCCTCTTCGCCCGAGACGTAGACGATGCGGTGGCCCTTGGATGCCAGTGCTGCGGCGGCCTGGGTCAACAGCGTCGACTTGCCGATGCCGGGATCGCCGCCGACCAGCAGGGCCGAGCCGCGAACGAAACCGCCGCCGGTGGCGCGGTCGAGTTCGCCGATGCCGGAAACGATGCGTGGCGCGTCCTCGATGTCGCCGGACAGAGTCGTGAGCACCACGGCGCGGCCCTTGCGCGCATTGCGGGTATTGGCCGGGCCCGAGCCGATGCCGCCGGACGTGCCCTCCTCGACCAGCGTGTTCCACTCGCCGCAGGCATCACATTTGCCAGCCCAGCGCTGATGCACCGAACCGCAATTCTGGCAGATGAACTGGACGCGGGACTTGGCCATCAGGCTGATGACGCTCCAAAGCGGCCTGAGGCTGGTGATCCCGCCCACCCCCCTCTGTCCTGCCGGACATCTCCCCCGCAAGGGGGGAGATTGGATGTCGCCATCGCTTTGGCCAATCGCTGACGTTGCAGGAAGAGCGATGCCGGCAAAGCTGCCGATCTCCCCCCTTGCGGGGGAGATGGCCGGCAGGCCAGAGGGGGGTGGGAAGGAGCGCGGCGGGAAGTCAAAAGCTACTCAAACCTCTCCGCAATATGATGCTCCTCGGCGAGGTCGGAGAAGCGGGTGAACTCGCCCTGGAAGGCGAGGCTGACCGAGCCGGTCGGTCCATGGCGCTGCTTGGCGACGATGACCTCGGCCTTGCCGCGCATCTCGTTCATCTCGTGTTCCCATTTGATGTATTCGTCGGTGCCCGGCTTCGGCTCGCGGTTCTTCAGATAATATTCCTCGCGGTAGACGAACATCACCACGTCGGCGTCCTGCTCGATCGAACCCGATTCGCGCAGATCCGAGAGCTGCGGGCGCTTGTCGTCGCGGCTTTCGACCTGACGCGACAGCTGCGACAGCGCAATGATCGGCACGGCAAGCTCCTTGGCCAGCGCCTTCAGGCCGGTGGTGATCTCGGTGATCTCCTGCACGCGGTTCTGCGAGGATTTGGCGCTCGACCCTTGCATCAGCTGGATATAGTCGATGACGATGACGTCGAGGCCGCGCTGGCGCTTCAGCCGCCGCGCCCGCGCCGACAGCTGGGCGATCGAGATGCCGCCGGTCTGGTCGATGAACAGCGGGATCTTCTGCATGGTCTGCGAACAGGCGACCAGCTTTTCGAAATCCATTTCGCTGATCTCGCCGCGGCGGATTTTCGACGACGGGATTTCGGTCTGTTCGGAAATGATGCGGGTGGCGAGCTGTTCCGACGACATTTCGAGCGAGAAGAAGCCGACGACGCCGCCATTTGCCGCCTTGAACGAACCGTCGGCCTGTTGTGCCGGCATATAGGCTTCGGCGATGTTGAAGGCCATGTTGGTGGCAAGCGAGGTCTTGCCCATGCCCGGGCGGCCGGCGATGATGATCAGATCGGACGGCTGCAGGCCGCCCATGCGGCGGTCGAGATCGCGCAGGCCCGTGGCGACGCCCGACAGGTGCCCGTCGCGCATATAGGCGGCGTTGGCCATGTCGACGGCGGTCTTGACCGCGTCGGTGAAGCTCTCGAAACCGCCATCGTAGCGGCCGGTCTCGGCCAGTTCGAACAGGCGCCGCTCGGCGTCCTCGATCTGCTCGGATGGCGACATGTCGACCGGCGCGTCGTAGGCGATGTTGACCATGTCTTCGCCGACGGTGATCAGGGCGCGTCGCGTGGCGAGATCATAGATGGCGCGGCCGTAGTCGGCGGAATTGACGACCGTGACCGCCTCGACGGCCAGCCGTACCACATATTGCGCAACCGTCATGTCGCCGACCCTCTCGTCGGCCGGCAGAAAGGTCTTCAGCGTGATCGGCGTCGCTATCTTGCCCATACGAATGAGCTCGGCGGCGACCTCAAAGATCTTTCTGTGCAGCGGCTCGTAAAAATGGCCGGATTTCAGGAAATCCGACACGCGGTAGAAGGCGTCGTTGTTGACGAGGATGGCGCCGAGCAGCGCCTGCTCGGCTTCGATGTTGTTCGGTGCCTCGCGATAGAGCGGTGTTTCCGCCACGCCGAATTTTCGTGCTGCCTCTGCCATAACGTCCCCGATTTCGATGCCGGTCTCTCGATATCAGAACGGGATAGGTCGGTGATGACTTATCTGCATCAGTCTTCATTCAATCAGCTTCGGTGCCCGCGATTCACAGCCAAGATTTTTCGGTGGAAAGAATCTCGATTGACTCGAATCAAGACGGCGAGCCTAGCCGTTCTCGGGCGAGAACAAAACAGGAAAATAGCTGCCAATCACTCCGGCAGTGCGTCGCCCCAGTCGAGTCGCCGCGCGGCCTTGAACACATCGCCATCGCGCTTGGTGAACAGTTTCTCGTCGGCGCTGCCGTCCTTTTCGCAAAGTTTCAGCAGGACCTTGCCCGAGCCCGATTTCGGCGGTGCGATCACACGCGCCTGCGGCGGGGCAGCAGCGTGGCGGGAGGCAGCGACATAGATGAATTTCTCGTCCTCCCATGGCACGTCGGCGTCCTTGGCCAGCCGGTGCAGGCGCGAACGCGCGACACGGCGCGAAAAATGGCACCAGTCGGGCGGCGCGAGCGGGCAGGGTGACTTATGCGGGCAAGGCGCAAGCACGTGCGCACCCGCCTCGATCAGCTGCCGGCGCACGGCAAGGATGCGCTGCCATCCGGCCGGCGTGCCCGGCTCGACGACCAGCAGCGTGTCGTCGGTCAGCTGCCAGAGCCGGTCGATCAGTTTTGGCAGCGCCACCGGTCCGATCTCGTCCAGCACATAGGCGCAGGTGACCAGCTCGGCCGGCTTGAGATCGGCGAGATCGAGGGTGACATCGCCGGCCAGCCAGGCGACCCTGGCCGTCATCGCCTCAGCGGCAAGCGCCGCGCCGACCCGGCGCACCGCCGCGCTCGCCTCGATCAGCACCGCCTGCTCGAGGTCGGGCCAGAGATCGAGCGCAGCCCAAAGCACGGTCCCGGGGCCGGCGCCGACGTCGAGCAGGGTTTTGGGTGCATGATCGGGCCTTGCCTCGCTGACCGCATCGAGACTGGCACGGACAGCGGCATAGGTCGCCGGCAGCCGCGTCGCCAGATAGGCCTTGACCGCGATCTCCTCGGCCATATGCAGGCGGCCGTCGCGCAGTTCGGCGCGATAGCGGTCCGACAGCGTTTTTGCCGCTTGTTTCAGCGTCGGCAGCGGCACTTTTTCGAGGAGGCGCTCGACGCCCTGTCGAAGCGGGATAGGCAGTTCCATAGCTCAGGCACCCCGAGGTGCGAGCAGGATCACCGAGGCGCCAACGATGCAGAGCGCGGAACCGGCTAGGTCCCAGCGGTCGGGGCGCACGCCTTCCACCAGCCACAGCCATCCGAGCGAGGCGGCGATGTAGATGCCGCCATAGGCGGCATAGGCGCGGCCCGCAGCACTGATGTCTACCAGCGCCAGCAGGAAGCCGAACAAAGCGAGCGAGACCAGGCCTGGCGCCAGCCACAGCGGCGACTTTTCCAGCCGCCACCACGCCCAGATCGAAAAGCAGCCGGCGATCTCGGCAAGGGCAGCAGCGATGTAGATGAGATAGGTCATGAAAAAAGTCTCGCGGCGACGGCGAGACCTTTTTCAGCGTGTGGGCCGCCAATGGCAAGCGGCAATGGCGTGATCGCCGGCGGTCTATTCCATATCCGCCACCTTGCGGCGCCGGGCGGGCTTGGCGGCAGGGGCTTTTGGACGATGCCCCATGTCGCGCAGCTGCAACGCCTTCTCGCATTTGGCCATATAGTCACGAGACATCGGCAGCGTGTCGTTCTTCTTGGCGATCTGGATTTGGAAGACCACCAGATCCTGCCAGCGGAAAGCGGCTTCCGAGGCTGCCAGATAGAACTCCCACATGCGGCAAAAACGTTCGTCATAGATCGCCTTGGCCTTGTCGCGGTTGGCGGCAAAGCGCTGGCTCCAATGTCTCAGCGTCTCGGCATAATGTAGCCGCAGGACTTCGATGTCGGTGACGATGAGGCCCGACTTTTCGATCGCCGGCATCACTTCCGAGAGCGAGGGGACGTAGCCGCCCGGGAAAATGTATTTGCGGATGAAGGCGCTGGTTGCCCACGGCGCGCCGGAGCGGCCGATCGTGTGCAGCAGCATGACGCCGTCCGGCTTCAAGAGCGTCGCCGATTTGTCGAAGAAGGTGCGGTAGTGGTTGACGCCGACATGCTCGAACATGCCGACCGAGACGACGCGGTCGAAGCGCTCGTTGAGCTCGCGGTAATCCCTCACTTCGAAATGCACGCGGTTTTCCAGGCCTTGCGCATGGGCGCGGTCGGTGGCGACGCCATGCTGCTCGGTCGACAACGTCACGCCTTGCACGTCGACGTCGAAGGACTTGGCGAGATAGAGACCGAGCCCACCCCAGCCGGAGCCGATGTCGAGCACCGTCTGGCCGGCCTTCAGCCTGAGCTTGGCGGCAATATGGCGCTTCTTGGCTGCCTGCGCCTCGTCGAGCGTCATGTCCGGCTGCTCGAAATAGGCGCAGGAATACTGCATGTCGTCGTCGAGGAAGAGCCTGTAGAGGTCGCCTGACAGATCATAGTGGCGCTGCACGTTGCGGCGCGCGCGCGCCGCCGTGTTGATCTGCTGCAGGCGGCGGAAAGCGTGACGCAGGCCTTCTATCGCCTTCGACCAGGTGGCATCGATGCCGCCGCTGTCCATGTTCTGGAAGGCGATGCGCATCACCCCCAGCACGCCGCCCTCGAGTATATCGAGCTCACCGTCCATATAGGCTTCCGGCACCGCCAGCATCGGATCGAAGCTGATGGCGCGTTCGGCATGCGTGGTCTTGATGTGCATGTGCACCAGATCGCCGCTGCCGTCACCGAAAGTCACCGAGAGGCCTTTCGGTCCGGTGACCTTGAGATTGCCGGTGCGCACCAGGCGGTCGAGAATGCGTTTCAGCAGAATATTCATGAACAAATGTCCCCTCTCGGTCAGACACGCTGTCTCGGCGCATGACCCGACAATCGAAATCGATTTCGGAAAGGATCATGCGCCGAACCAAAGTCCTGCAGCGTCCTTTGCGCGTCCAAACGACGCGCGGCGCTATAGTCTGCATCAAGATATAGGGGGTCGAAAAGTTCCGTTTGGCACAAAAAAGCCCGGGCGAGGCGCCCGGGCGTTGGTCCAGAAATGACTGGAAGCCGACGAAACGTTTTAAAGCGCCGCTCTGACGCCTTGTGACGTGCAATCAGCCGTTGTCTTCGCCGCCTTCGAACTCGGCATTGGGATCGAAGAAGTTGTCCGGGCGCGCATTGTCGTTGATGTCGTCGCCATAGATGGCTTCGGCTGTGGTCAGCATCTCGCCCTTGGCCTGGCGCTCGGCTTCGTCGGCCGTGCGGGCGATGTTGAGCGTGATGGTGACCTCGACTTCCGGATGCAGCGCGATCGCCACATTGGTCAGGCCGATGGTCTTGATCGGCTGGTTGAGCAGGATCTGGTTGCGGTTGACCGAGAAACCTTCCGCCGTCAGCAACTCGGCGATGTCGCGGGTCGACACCGAGCCGTAGAGCTGGCCGGTTTCGCCGGCCGAACGCACGGCGATGAAGCTCTTGCCGTCCAGCTTCTCCGAAATCTGCATCGCCTCGGACTTGCGCTCGAGGTTGCGGGCTTCGAGCTGGGCGCGCTGGCCTTCGAATTTCTTCTTGTTGGCTTCGTTGGCGCGCAGCGCCTTGCCCTGCGGCAGCAGGAAGTTGCGGGCGAATCCATCCTTGACCTTGACGGTATCGCCCATCTGGCCGAGGCGGGAAACGCGTTCGAGAAGAATGACTTCCATGGTTTTGTTCCTTCGTTTGGGGCGCCAAATCACTGGCATCGACGCCGAATTGTCTGGAACAGGTCAGGAAGCTGAGGGCGTCGCCGCCGATGTCGCTGTCCTGCCTGTCGCGGCAGTTAGAGGTCTTCACCCCAACCCGGGATTTGATGGCAACCCCGCGGCGCCCGTCGCCGTGGGAAAAGCGGGCGGCGAACCGCCCGCTGGCTAGACCATGATCCCGAAAAGTGGAAACCGGTTTTCGGACAAGATCATGGTCAACTAATCAGTTTGTCCATGATCCCGAAAAGTGGAAACCGGTTTTCGGAAAAGATCATGGTCTACTAGTCAGTGTTGACCATGATCCCGAAAAGTGGAAACCGGTTTTCGGATAAGATCATGGTCAACTGATCAGTGTTAGCGAACCACGTAGGGCAGCAGGCCGAGGAAGCGGGCGCGCTTGATCGCCTTGGCGAGCTCGCGCTGCTTCTTCTGGCTGACGGCGGTGATGCGCGACGGCACGATCTTGCCGCGCTCGGAAATATAGCGCTGCAGAAGACGCACGTCCTTGTAGTCGATCTTGGGCGCGTTGGCGCCGGAGAACGGGCAAGTCTTGCGGCGGCGATGAAACGGGCGCCGGGTCGGGATCTGGTTGATGTCGACCATTATTCTGCTCCCCCTTCAACAGCTTCGCGCGGGCGGCGCGGGCCACGGTCTGCACCATCGCCACCGAAGCTGCGCGGCGGGCGATCGCCACGGTCGCCGCGATCGCGGTCGCCGAACGAGCGCGGGCCACGGTCACGGTCGCCGAAGCCGCCGCGTTCCGAGCGCTCTTCGCGCTTCTGCATCATTGCCGACGGGCCTTCCTCATGCGCATCGACCTTGATGGTGAGGAAACGCAGCACATCCTCGGACAGGCCCATCTGGCGCTCCATCTCGTTGAGCGCGGCCGGCGGGCAGGTGATGTCCATCAGCGTATAGTATGCCTTCCGGTTCTTGTTGACCCGGTAGGTGAGGGACTTCAGTCCCCAGTTCTCGACCCGGCCGACGGACCCTCCATTCGCGGAGATGACGCCCTTGTACTGTTCGACAAGCGCATCGACCTGCTGCTGCGAGAGGTCCTGCCGGGCAAGAAACACATGTTCGTAAAGAGCCATATTGTTCTTTGCCTTTCTTCGTTTCTCTCCCGGTCCCGGCGGCAAAAGCCTCTGCAACTTCTCTGACCCGGCGACCCCTGGCGGGGCGGGGAAGAAAGGAGCATGACGAGACGGTCGAGAGCGGAGACACGGGAGGCGGAAGCGCTTCTGGCTCCACACGAAGGTTTCGAAAAACCTCCGGCCCTCCGTTCAGCCCCCAGCAAGGACCGGCAGATTGCGGGCGTCTATACAGGAATTTGGCCGCAAGACAAGGGCGAGCCGAAAAACCGCCGCGCTCAGGACGACATGTCGCGCATCTTCAGCTTGTATGCGGGACCCGCTTGTTCACCGTCTCCGGGAAGAAATCGGGCGCTGCACGGCGCTTGCCGAACATCATGTCGTATTGCAGCAGACGGAAATCGCGAATCGCCGGGTCGATTTGCTTCTTGCGCCCCCAGTCGGGCGTGTCCTCGCCCGTCGGCGTCAATAGTAAATTGCGGTCGACGACGCTGTAGCGCTCGCGCATCTGGCCGAGGAAGCCGGTGTAATAGGGGTGGCTGATCCCGGCCGTGGTCAGGACATGGTAGGGCAGAAAGGCTGGACTGACAGTGCCCATGTCCGCGACCGGACCGGTGCGGTTGGACCATACGATCAGCGGCGTTCGGTGATGCAGCAGCATCTGGTCGGGCGGCTCCTTGCGTGGCGCGACGTTATCCCTAAGGAAGCCGGTCTCGACATAGACCGGACCGAGCGGCGGCAGATGGTCGCCGAAGAAGGCGATGACCGTCGGTCGCCGCCGGTTCTTCGCCCATTCGATGAGGCGCTCGAGGCTCTTGTCGGCGTCGGATGCGCCTTCCGTGAAGCTCAGCAGCGAATCCTTTGCCCACTGGCTGGTCGGAGCCTGCACCTTGTGGGTCGGATTGTAATAGCGATTCGGTTCGTAGGGTCCGTGGTTTTGCAAGCTGACGGCGAAGTAGAAGAACGGATCGTCCGTGGCGTCGGCTTCGCGGATGATCTCGTCGGTCATCGCCGCGTCCGACGTCAGCGGCCCGCGCTTTTCGAGATATGGCATGTTTTCTTCGGACTTGAAGTCATCGAAGCCGAAATCCGCATAGACCGGCGTTCGGTTCCAGAACCAGCTTGTGCCCGGATGGATGGCGCGCGTCTCATAGCCCTGGCTCTTCAGGAACGTCGCCATCGACGGCACCGGCGCGCGGACATATTGCTGGTAAGGGATACTGCCGGCCGGCAGGAAGGCGTTGGAAAAGCCGGTCAGCGCCTCGAACTCGACATTGGCGGTCATGCCGCCGAATTCGGGCGAGAACACGTGGCCGGAGCGCAACGCCCGCACGTTGGGAATCGGATCGGGCGTGATGGTGACGCCGGGCAGTTCGGTCGGATCCCAGAAGGATTCGCTCATGACGATGATGATGTCTGGCTTCTCGGCCGGCACCGATGCCTTCACATCAGATCTTTCGATCGCCGCGATCGCCTTGTCGGAGTAGCCGGCAGGCGCGGGGACATGGGCCATTGGCACGTTGAGGGCGAAGGCCAGTGCGAAGCCGTTGGAGGCGTAATTTTCCTTCTGGTCCCACATGATCGGAATGATTTGCAGCCGGTCGCGGGTCCACGAGAACGTCGCGTAATCCATGATCGACACGAAGAAGGCGAGCAGCGGCACGGTCAGCGTCAGCCGGGCCAGGCGCCCCTTGCGACCGAGCGCCGGTATGCGGCGGCGCCACAGCCGCCAGCCATAAACGAGCAGCGAGAGGCTGCCGACGATGCCGACCGCCAGAGCGATGGCGGTTCCCGGACGTTCGCGCACCAGCAGCGGCATCAGCGCCACGATCTGACGTGAATAGAGGAAATCCGTCGGATAGAGCGGATCGCCGAGATAGAGCGATTTCTGGTGGCCGACAAAGGCCAGCGCCAGCGTCAGCGGCGCGACGATCATCAGGCTCTGGTGGCTGCGGCCGAGCACGGCATCGAGGCCGATCAGGATCAGCGCGAAGATGATGATGGTGGTCCAGCCCGGCTTGAAGGGCTGCAGGAAGAAGCCGACGGTGCCGGCAAAGTCGCCGCGCACGATCAGTTCGATGGCAAAAACCAGGATGGTGGCGACGAGAAGGCTGACGAGGCCATAGCGGATAACAGGCCATTTCCGGCCTGGCAGATAGCCGGTGGCCGGATCGCCTTCCAGAAACTGCGGCGCGGATTTGCCAACGCCTTTCTTGATCCTTGCCAACTTACAATTCCCCCGACCATACACAAAGTGTCATTGAGCTGTCATCGATATGTCACGAAAAGCTAGCGTCTGTGGCTGAAATAAGAAGAGCCAGCAAACGAATCGTGAGCGATTTTCATCATGAGTGATCGAAAAAAAGCCTTTTGGAACAGGTACTCGGCCAGCGATACCGAGCCGGAGCGGCCCGGGTCGGGCTGCTAGCGGACTTGACTTGTCAGCCCGCCTTGCGTCACAGGCAGGGAAAATCAGCCGCTTGGGAGGCACGCATGGCCGTCGCATTCACCTTTCCGGGACAGGGCAGCCAGGCTGTCGGCATGGGCAAGGACCTCGCCGACGCCTTTCCGGAATCGCGGAAGATCTTCGAAGAGGTCGACGACGCGCTCGGCGAAAACCTGTCGAAGCTGATCTGGGAAGGGCCGGAAGAGAGGCTGACGCTGACCGCCAATGCCCAGCCGGCGCTGATGGCTGTGTCGCTCGCCGCCATCCGGGCGCTGGAATCGAGCGGCCTGTCGCTGAAGCACAAGGTCGCCTATGTCGCCGGCCATTCGCTCGGCGAATATTCGGCACTTGCCGCCGCCGGTTTCGTTTCGGTCGCCGATGCCGCCCGGCTCTTGCGTATCCGCGGCAATGCCATGCAGGCGGCTGTGCCGGCCGGCGAGGGCGCCATGGCGGCGATCATCGGGCTGGAACAGGCCGTTGTCGAAGCCGCCTGCGCTGAAGCGGCCAAAGAGTCGATTTGCCAGATCGCGAACGACAATGGCGGTGGCCAACTGGTGATCTCCGGCGCCAGGGCGGCCGTCGAGCAGGCGGCGAAGCTGTGCACGGAAAAGGGCGCCAAGCGGGTGCTGATGCTGCAGGTCTCGGCGCCCTTCCATTCGGCGCTGATGGCACCGGCGGCCGAGGTCATGCGCGAGGCGCTGGCCGGCGTGACGAAGAACGCGCCGTTCGTACCCGTGGTTTCCAACGTGTCGGTCACGCCGTCCAGCGATCCGGATGCAATCGCCCACCGCCTGGTCGAACAGGTGACGGGGCGCGTGCGCTGGCGCGAAACGGTGGAATGGTTTGGCGCCAACGGCATCGCGACGCTGTACGAGGTGGGCGCCGGCAAGGTGTTGTCGGGACTGGCGCGGCGCATCAACCGCGACATCGCCACCGGTGCGGTCGGCACGCCGGCCGATGTCGAGGCGGCGTTGGTGGCGCTCGATTGAACCATGCGTCCGGCTGATGCGGGCGCTTGAATTCTTAACCTCGTCGGGATATGTGAATACATGTATTCACAGGAGATCGGAATGCCGACTTCCATCCGACTTGCCCCCGAAATCGAAGAGCGTCTGGATTTTCTCGCGGCCAGGACTGGCCGCAGTAAAGCTTTTTATCTGCGCGAGCTCATCGCGCGCGGTCTTGAGGACGTGGAAGACTATTACCTCGCGGCCGAAGTGCTGGAGCGGATCAGAAGCGGCGAGGAGGACGTCATGACAGCCGAGGACTTCTGGCGTGGCCTGGACGCTTGAATATGCCCGCTCGGCGCGCAAATTTATTGAAAAACTGGATCCGCAGACACGTCACCGGCTCCGCGACTTCATCGAGAACCGTATTGCCGCCCTCGACAATCCGCGTGAAGCCGGCAAGCCGCTGAAGGGACCGTTAGCGACTTTTTGGAGGTACCGGGTTGGGGATTATCGAATTATCTGCGATGTGCAGGACAAGCGGCTCGTCATTCTGGTGGTTACAATAGGCCACCGCAGTGATGTCTACAGGTAGCCACCTTCGCCGGCCTGTCCGATTTGGAAGAGGATCAAAGACATGTTCGAATTGACCGGCCGCAAGGCGCTCGTCACAGGCGCATCGGGAGGCATCGGCGAGGCGATCGCCAGGGTGCTGCATGCGCAGGGCGCTGTCGTCGGCCTGCACGGCACCCGCGTCGAGAAGCTGGAAACGCTGGCGGCCGAGCTCGGCGACCGGGTCAAGCTGTTCCCGGCGAACCTTTCCAATCGCGACGAGGTCAAGGAACTCGGCCAGAAGGCCGAGGCCGATCTCGAAGGCGTCGACATTCTCGTCAACAATGCCGGCATCACCAAGGACGGGCTGTTCGTGCGCATGGCGGACGCCGACTGGGATTCGGTGATCGAGGTCAACCTGACCGCCGTGTTCCGGCTGACCCGCGAACTCACCCATCCGATGATGCGGCGCCGGCATGGCCGCATCATCAACATCACCTCGGTGGTTGGCGTCACCGGCAATCCTGGCCAAACCAACTACTGCGCCTCCAAGGCCGGCATGATCGGCTTTTCCAAGTCGCTGGCGCAGGAGATCGCCACGCGCAACATCACCGTCAACTGCGTCGCCCCGGGCTTCATCGAATCGGCGATGACCGACAAGCTCAACGACAAGCAGAAAGAGGCGATCATGGCGGCGATTCCGACACGGCGCATGGGCACCAGCGCCGAAGTCGCCTCCGCCGTCGCCTACCTGGCTTCCAACGAAGCCGCCTATGTCACCGGCCAGACCATTCACGTCAATGGCGGCATGGCGATGATTTGACAGTTGCGGGAAAACACCCCTTTTCGCCTTGGAGCCCGGCCGATTTTCGTGTAATGCGGCCCGCAACCCGGCGGTTCGGGCAAAAACCGGTCCGGTGCCGTTGCGTTTCCGACAGGACCATCTTTCAGCTTGATTAGCGGCATTCTGCCCGCTAACGAAGACAGACAAACAAAAGACGAGGATGCCCAAATGAGTGACACCGCAGAGCGCGTCAAGAAGATCGTTATCGAGCACCTTGGCGTCGATGCCGACAAGGTGACGGAGCAGGCGAGCTTCATCGATGATCTGGGCGCGGACAGTCTCGACACGGTCGAACTCGTCATGGCGTTCGAAGAAGAATTCGGCGTAGAGATCCCGGACGATGCGGCCGAAACCATCCTGACTGTCGGCGATGCGGTGAAGTACATCGACAAGGCTTCGGCCTGACGCTATTTGCAGTCATCACCGAGGAGGACCTGCGATGAGGCGTGTCGTCGTCACGGGCCTTGGGCTGCTTTCGCCGTTCGGCGTAGGCTTTGAGCATGGCTGGAAGGAACTTCTGACCGGCCGCAGCGCAGCCAAGCGCATCACCGAGTTCGAGGTGGAGGATCTTGCCTGCAAGGTCGCCCACGTCATCCCGCGCGGCAATGGTGAGAATGCCACCTTCAATCCCGAGACCGTTCTCGAGCCGAAGGAACTGCGCAAGATCGGCGACTTCATCCTCTACGGGATCGCGGCCGCCGACGAGGCGCTGAAGGATTCGGGGTGGGCGCCGAAGACGCATGAAGAGCAGTGCGCCACCGGCGTGCTGATCGGCTCCGGCATCGGCGGCATCGAAGGCATCGCCGAGAACGCGATGATCCTGAAGGAGCGCGGTCCGCGCCGCATCAGCCCGTTCTTCATCCCCGGCCAGATCATCAATCTCGTGTCCGGCCAGGTTTCGATCCGGCATGGGCTGAAAGGCCCCAACCACGCCGTCGTCACCGCTTGCTCCACTGGCGCGCATGCCATCGGCGATGCCGCCCGGCTGATCATGTGGGGCGATGCCGACGTGATGGTCGCAGGCGGCACGGAAGCGCCGGTGACGCGGCTGTCGATCGCCGGCTTCGCCGCTTGCCGGGCGCTGTCGACCGACCGCAACGACGCTCCGGAAACGGCCTCGCGTCCCTATGACCGAGACCGCGACGGCTTCGTCATGGGCGAGGGCGCCGGCGTCGTCATTCTGGAGGAACTGGAACACGCCAAGGCGCGCGGCGCCAAGATCTATGCCGAGGTCACCGGTTACGGCTTGACCGGCGATGCCTATCACATCACCGCGCCGGCCGAAGATGGTGACGGCGCCTTCCGTTGCATGGTGGCGGCGCTGAACCGGGCCAAGCTGACGCCCGCAGACGTCGACTACATCAATGCGCACGGCACCTCGACCATGGCCGACACGATCGAGCTGGGCGCCGTCGAGCGGCTTGTCGGCAACGCCGCGTCGAAAATATCGATGTCGTCGACCAAGTCGTCGATAGGCCACCTTCTGGGGGCGGCGGGCGCCGCCGAGGCGATTTTTTCGATCCTCGCCATTCGCGACAACATCGCGCCGGCCACCATCAATCTCGACAACCCGGAGCGTGAAACGGCGATCGACCTGGTGCCGCACAAGCCGCGCGCCCGCCAAATCGATGTGGCGCTGTCCAATTCCTTCGGCTTCGGCGGCACCAACGCCTCGCTGGTCTTCCAGCGCTACAATGGCTGACCGGTCCGCCGACCGGCACGGTCTATGCGTGTCGTCAATTTTGCCATATTCGCCCCTACTGTGCCCAAGGGGATTCGTTGCAAAGATCAAACGGTAGGGCGCCATGAGCACAAATTCGGCGGAAAACGGGCAATTCGGGCAACGGTCCGCACCGTCGGGCCCGATCGTACCGAAAACGGCCAGCGAGGCATTGCGGCCTGAAGCCGGCACGCCGCCGCCCAAGCGCTCGCGGGCCTCGCGCAGCCAGTTCGTGGTGTTCATGAACTTCGTCATCTCCCTGGTGATGCTGATGGTTCTGGCGGCTGGCTTTGCCTTGTATTTCGGCAAGCAGGAATTCAACGAGCCCGGCCCTTCGGCCAATGCCGACACCTTCCTGGTCAAGCCGAACACCGGCGTCCAGGAGATTGCAGAGCAGCTCGAGCGGCGCGGACTGATCAGCGACGCGCGCATCTTCCGCCTTGGCGTGCGCGCTTTTGGCAATGATTCCGCCCTGAAGGCCGGCGAATACGAGATCAAGCCGCAGGCCTCGATGCGCGACATCATGGAGTTGCTGAAGAGCGGCAAGTCGGTGATGTATTCGCTGACCGTCCCCGAGGGGCTGACGGTCGAGCAGGCGCTGCAGCGCATCGCCGATCAGGCAGCGCTCGATGGCGATATGCCGAGGACCATTCCACCCGAGGGCAGCCTTGCTACCGACACGCTGCGTTTCACCCGCGGCGCGACACGCCAGCAGATGGTCGAAAAGCTTTTGGCGGATCAGAAGAAGCTTGTCGAGGAAGTCTGGCAGCGGCGCGCCTCCGATCTGCCTCTGGCCAGTGTCGAAGACTTCGTCACCCTGGCTTCGATCGTCGAGAAAGAGACGGGCAAGGGCGACGAACGCTCGCGGGTCGCGGCCGTCTTCCTCAACCGGTTGGCCAAGGGCATGCGGCTGCAGTCCGATCCGACCATTATCTACGGCCTGTTCGGCGGCAAGGGCAAACCCGCCGACCGCCCGATTTTTCAGTCTGACATCAAGAAGCCGACGCCCTACAACACTTATCTGATCAACGGCTTGCCGCCGACGCCGATCGCCAATCCTGGCCGTGCGGCACTGGAAGCCGTCGCCAATCCGTCGAAGACCGACGACCTGTATTTCGTTGCCGACGGCACCGGCGGTCACGTCTTTGCCACGACGCTCGCCGAGCACAACGAGAACGTCGCCCGCTACCGAACGCTGCAGAAGGAACTGGCCGATGAAGCCGCGAAGGCCGGTGCTGCCAAGGCCGACGCCGCCAAGGTGGAAGGTCAGACCGACGCGCCGGTTGACGACGGCGATGGCGACGCCGGAGCGGCGGCGCAGTAGCGCCGGACGGTTGTGAAGTCGTCCCTCCGATTCGTCTGACGGCCGGGACGTGCTGATTTTGTCATCAGGAGCGCCCTGCGTCCGATTCGACGCGAACAGGCGCTCCGGATTTTGAAGCCGCGCACGATCTGGCCCGGAACCGCTTCCGGGATCATGCGCCAGGGGGAAGCAAGGGCATCATGAATTTGCAGAGCATGACCGGTTTTGCACGGGCCGTCGCCGAACATGACGGCACGTCGATCGCCTGGGAAGTGAAGTCGGTCAACGGCAAGAGCGTCGAGGTCAGGCTGCGGCTACCGCAAGGCCTCGAGCGGCTTGAGCCGGCCGTTAGGCAGACGGTGCAGAAGCGCTTTGCACGCGGCAATTTCCAGGCAACGCTGACCGTCGGCCGCGCAGCCGGCCAGCAGGCGCAGCCAGTGGTCAACGAGGCCTTCCTGAGAGATCTGGCGGGGCTGGCCAAGCGGCTGCAGGAGATGTTCGGCGCAGCGCCTGCGACAGCCGACGGGCTGCTTTCGCTGCGCGGCGTGCTCGACATCCCCGAAACCGTCGAAACCGAAGAGGCGCGGGTGGCGCTCGACAGCGCGATACTCTCGTCGCTCGAAGTGGCGCTGAGCGGGCTGGAGCAGGCACGCCAGGGCGAGGGCACCGCCCTGCGCTCGCTGCTGTCCGGTCATATCGCCGCTATCGAAGCGCTGACACTGCGCGCCGAGGCCGATCCGTCGCGCGAGCCGGCGGTGATCCGCGAACGGATTACCGAGCAGGTGCGGCTGCTGATGGATGCCTCCGCCAATCTCGACGCCAGCCGGTTGCATATGGAAGCGGCGTTCCTGGCCACCAAGGCCGACATCCGCGAGGAGATCGACCGGCTGAAGACACATGTGGCATCCGGCCGGGTGCTGCTGGCAGGCGGCGGCGCCATCGGCCGCAAGCTCGACTTTCTGGCGCAGGAATTCAACCGCGAATCGAATACGCTGTGTTCGAAGTCGAACGCCGCTGCGATCACCGCCATAGGGCTGGAGCTGAAGGCGGTCGTCGACCAGTTTCGCGAACAGGTCCAGAATCTGGAGTAACCCTGATGGTCGCCAAGGAGCCTATGGTTGCCAGGGATTTGGGTTCCCGCATTCGCCGGCGGGGTTTGATGCTCGTGCTGTCGTCGCCGTCCGGCGCCGGCAAGTCGACGATCGCGCGCAATCTTCTGGAGAGCGATTCCAGTCTCGAACTGTCGGTCTCCGTCACCACGCGGCCGCGCCGCGGCAGCGAGATCGAAGGCGTCCACTATCATTTCCGCACTATGCGTGAGTTCGAGCGGCTGCGCGATTCGGACGAACTGCTTGAATGGGCCGAAGTGCATGGCAATTGCTATGCCACGCCGCGTGAGCCGGCCGAACTGGCGCTGGCACAGGGCCGCGATATGTTGTTCGACATCGACTGGCAGGGCGCCCAGCAGCTCAAGGAGAAGATGCGCGCCGACATCGTCTCGATCTTCATCCTGCCGCCCTCGATGAAAGAGTTGAAGGCGCGGCTGAAGCGCCGCGCCGAGGACCAGGAATCGGTGATCGAGACGCGTCTGAAGAACGCTCGCAACGAGATCGAGCACTGGAAAGAATATGATTTCGTCATCATCAACGACGATCTCGACCGTGCCTTCGCCGAGGTACGCGGCATAGTCATCGCCGAGCGGCTCAGACGCGACCGCCGGCCCGGGCTGTTCGATTTCGTCTCGGGGCTGCTCGACGAGAAGACGGACTAGGGGCCGGCGCAATCACACCGCGTTGGTCAGTCGCACGAATTCCTCGACGCTCAAGGTTTCCGCCCGCCGCGTCGGATCGATGCCGGCGCGGGTGAGCAGGGCTTCGCCGCCGAGGCTCTTGACGCTCTGCCGCAGCATTTTGCGGCGCTGGCCGAAGGCCGCTTCGGTAACGCGGCCGAGCTTCTTGACTTCGGCGGGCAGCGGATTTGCCCGCGGCACCAGATGCACCACCGACGACACCACCTTGGGCGGCGGCGTGAAGGCTTGCGGCGGCACGTCAAAAGCGATTTTTGCCTCCGTCCGCCAGCCTGCCAGCACGCCCAGCCGGCCATAGGCATCGCTGCCGGGGCGGGCGACGATGCGCTCGGCCACCTCGCGCTGGAACATAAGCGTCATCGATGCGTAAAAGGGCGGCCACTCGGCGACGGTCAGCCAGCGTATTAAAAGTTCGGTGCCGATATTGTAGGGCAGGTTGGCGACGATCCTCACAGATCCATTGCCTCCATGTGCGCCTTCGGCAAGCGCTGCAAAATCCGTCTTCAACGCGTCGCCGGCAATGATTTCCAAACGGCCCGGATAGTGATCTGACACCTCCGCGAGCGCTGCCAGGCAGCGCTCGTCGCGCTCGATTGCGATGACCCGAGCCGCGCCGTGGGACAGCAGCGCCCGGGTCAGGCCACCTGGACCCGGACCGACCTCGATTACCGTGGCGTCGGTCAGGTCGCCGGCGGCACGCGCGACCTTGCCGGTAAGGTTGAGGTCGAGCAGGAAATTCTGGCCGAGCGCCTTCTTTGCCTGCAACCCATGGCGTTCGATCACCGCGCGTAACGGCGGCAGCCCGTCGATGCTCATGCGACCGCTCTCATGCAAAGCCTCATGCGGCGGCAGCCTTCGCCCCGATGTCGGCAAGCCTGCGGGCGAGCCTGAGCGCCGCGATCAGGCTGTCGGTCAGGGCCATGCCCTTGCCGGCGATATCGAAAGCGGTGCCGTGATCCGGTGAAGTGCGGATGAAGGGTAGGCCGAGCGTAACGTTGACCGCCTCGTCGAACGCCAGCGCCTTGGCCGGGATCAGCGCCTGATCGTGATACATGCACAGCGCCACATCGTAGCCGGCTCGGGCGCGGGCGTGGAACAGCGTATCGGCCGGCAGCGGCCCGAAAGCGTCGATGCCCTCCGCCCTCAGCCTTTCGATCGCCGGGCGGATGATACGCTCGTCCTCGGCGCCCATCGCGCCGCCTTCACCGGCATGCGGATTGAGGCCGGCAACGGCAAGCCGCGGCTTGGCAATGCCGAAGCGATATTCGAGGTCGGTGGCGGTGATGCGGGCGGTCGCGACGATCAGATCCGTTGTCAGCGCTTCCGGCACCTCGCGCAGCGCAATGTGGATGGTGACCGGAACCGTGCGCAACTCGGGACCGGCAAGCATCATCACCGGCATTGCTTGTGCGCCGGTGTGGAGCGTCGCCAGATGCGCCAGATACTCAGTGTGACCGGGAAAACGGAAGCCGGCATCGTAGAGCGGCTTCTTGGCGATCGGGCACGTAACGACCGCCGCTGCGCGACCGCCAAGGCAGTCGTCAACAGCGCGGTCGATGGCCTCGATGATACCGGCGGCGTTGGCCGGGTCCGGCCGGCCGGGGTCGTCGACGAAGCGGGCGGCAAGCGGCATGACGGGCAGGGCGCGCCCAAAGACGCGCTCCGCTTCGGCTGGCACTGTCTCCGTGATTGGCACATCGGCGCCGAGCAGGCGCGCCCGTGCGGCAATCAGCGCCGGATCGGTTATAAGGTAGAAGGGCGGCACACCGGCGCTGTCGCGCGCCTGCCAGGCGGCAATGGCGATTTCCGGCCCGACGCCGGATGGATCGCCGGCGCTCAGCGCCAGCGCTGCCTCTGGCGGCTTCAGCGCTCGACGATGCGGGCTTTCTTCCGCAACTCCTCGACATATTTCGTGGAGAGCTCATCGGCGTCCTTGCCACTCGAGCCTTCGCTCTGGAACACCATCTGGGCAGCCTTGTCGTCGGACACTTCGCGCGACGAGCAGATGCCGATGAACTCGACGCCACGGTCTGTTTCGCGCGTGGGGGTGGCGCCGCCGACCTTGGTGGCCTTGATCTGGTCGGCCCAGTCCGGCGGCAATTGCGGCGCCAGTATCCGGCCGAGATCGCGAACGGTGACGTCAATCAGGCCCTTGGCGAATTCGCGCGAGGTGTTGCAGCCGTTGAAGCGGGCGCGCATGGCGTCGGCCTCGCGCTTGCGCTTGGACAGCGTCGCGCTGCGCTCGGCCGCCGGTACGACGAAAATGACCTGCTGCAGCATGTACTCCATGGCGGTCGGCTTGTTGCCGCCCTTGTCGAGCATGCGCCTGACTGCGTCCTGCTCACTCACGGAGCCGCCGCTCTCCGAGCGATGGCGCGCGGTCAGCGCCTGGTTCCAGGCCATCTGGGAGCGGATGAACTCCTTGAAATGCTCCTTGCCGACGCCGGACTGCGCCATGACGCCATCGAGCTGCTTGAGCTGCATCTTGTTGGTCGTGGCAAAGCGCTGATAGGCGGCCTCGACCTGGGCGTCGCTGATGCGGATGCCGAGACGCTTGGCTTCGGCGACGCGCAGCGTCTGCTCGATCATTTCCTCGGCGGCATTGCCCTTCTTGCGCTGCAGGCGCAGGAAGGCAGCCCGATGCTGAATGTCGCCAGTGGTGATCGGTACGTTGTTGACGACGTATTTGATCTGGCTGGCGAAAGCCGGCGGCGTCATCATGGTGATCGAGGCTGAGGTCGCCGCCACCAGCAGCGCGAACCCTGCCGAAAAGAGGTATTTCCTCATCGAAAGCATCCCAATCCTATCTCGGTTGCGGCCCAATTTTATCGCATTTTGAGGGAACTGGAACCCGTGCCTGCCCTATGCGGCGAAACGATGTCGTTAGCTGCGATGTGCGTCCACTTTGACGCACGACGTATGCTCAAGACACTTTGAATTTTTCGGGCTGGTGCGTTGGCCGGCCGCCCGTTCCGCCTGTCCGTTATTGGCCAGTGGTCTGCTACTGGACAGTGTTGAAGGAGCTTTGCGTCGAGCCGAAATCGCCGAGCGTGCGAAACGACAGGTTGAAACCGATATTCTGCGACACTTCCTTGGAGCTCAGGTCGCGGGATTCCGAGAACGTCATCAAGTAGGTGAAGCAATCATCACTATAGGCAAAGCCGACCCCGTCCTTGACCAGGACGCTTTGCTCGAGATCGTAGGTGCCGGTACCGAAGACACGCCAGTTCTCGGCAAGTTGCGCCGAGGCGCCGAGCGTGACCTCGTGACGATCGGTCGTAAAACCATAGAGCGGCTGAGCCTGGATGAAGGCGTATTTGGCGCTGAACGAAATCGGCAGGCCGGAATAGGCTGCCTTAACCTCGGCGCGGCGAATCTCGAAGCTCTGCTCGTCGAAGCGGCCGCTGACCGAGCCGGAAAGCCCGCCGGGGCTGTTGAAGCCGACAAGGCCGACATAATCGGAACTCGCGGTCTCCAGGCCCGAATCTTCGCCGACGTTGACCAGATCCGGCGCGTCGAAGGAGTTCTGGCCGTCAAGCTGGTAGGATTGGCCGAACAGCGCGTTGGTGCTCCAGCCATTGTCATAGGCGCCGGAATAGCGCAGCCCGACATTGGCGCGCGTGCCGCCTTCCAAGCGGTCGTAACCGGAGAACTTGTCGCGCTCGAACAATGTCGTGGCATCAAAGACGAAGCTCTGCGCGTCCTCGTTGGGAACAGCGAGGCCGCCGACATATTGCTCGTTCGGACGCACGAAGACCTGCGCCATCGGCTCGAAGATGTGACTGGAACTGGTCGACGAGAACAGCACCGGCCAGCGCATTTCCAGTCCGGCGGTTGCCATGAAGCGGGCGAGAGACGATCGCGTATCGTCGTCGACGCCGAGGTTAGACGCCATCTGATTGATGGCATTGAGCGATCCCGAAGAGGCGTTGACATAGCCGGCATCGCCGCGCAGCGCCAAAAGGGGCGTCAGCAGCAGCCCGCCATCGGTGGTGAAGGTGCGCTTCCATTCCGCTTCGGCAGTGAGACGGCCCGATTGGCCCTCGATGCCGCGTACACTGGTGACGGACGCAGCGTTGTTCGGATCGGCAAGGGCCCTATCCAGCCTGTCGCGGCTGATAGCCTGCGCGTTGACATTAAGCGACAGCTGCCCGCCGCCCACCGCCATGTCGGGGATGTAGGCGTAGTCGAGCGAGGGCAGCACCCAGGGCTGTTTGCCGGCGCGCGCGGTCGGATCGTCAGGGAGTGCCTCTTCCTGGACCACAAAGCGCATGGCGCGCACGTCGAAATAGTTGCGGCCGTTGAGGCCGGTCAGGTAGATCGAGGAGCGATGCACGCTGTCGCCGAAGTCTTCGATGGCGTAGGTGCGTGAGAAGTTCTTGTCGGTCTGCAGCAGGACGTCCCAGCCGAAGTCCCAGCGCGGATTGATAGCGAACTGGCCCTTGGTGCCCATCATGCCGCGGAACTCGTTCGGGTCGCCGGCCGCACCCGAATCGACATTGCGCCCGTCGTCGTCGATAAACTTGTCGGGATCCTCTTGCCGGATGCCGGCGATCTTCAGACTGTATTGGCCGTTGTTGAAGCGCTGGCGCCACTCGGCTTCGCCGAGAAAGCCCTGCTTGGTATAGCCGCTGCCGGTGACGGTGAGGTCGTAGGTTGGTGAGAGCGCGAAATAATAGGGGACTTTGACGCCGAGGCCGAGGTCGCTCTTGTAAGCGATGCTGGGGATCAGGAAGCCGCTCTTGCGCTTGACGGTCGGGTCGGCAATTTCAAAGGCCGGCAGATAGGCGAGCGGAAAGCCGAAGAACTCGAAATTCGAATTCTCGAAGCGAACCGTCTTCTTTTCGCCGTTCCAGATGATCTTTCTGGCCTTGATGCGCCAGGTCGGCGCTTTGTCCGGCTTGTCCTCGCACGGCTCGCAGGCCGTGTAGACGCCGTTGTGGAACGTCGTCAGCACGCCGCCCATGCGTTCCGCGCTTTCGGCGGCGAAATAGGTCTTGTCGACGGTTTCGACACGCAGCGCGTTGACGAAGCCGTCGGCGAAATCGTCGGTGATGTCGACATGCTGCGAATAGATCTTAGTGCCGTCGCTGTTGATGACCTCGACATTGCCGCTGGCGACGAGCCGCTTGGTGTTGCGATTGTATTCCACCCGCTGGGCGACGAGGCGGTTGCCGCCATAATCGATCTGCACGCCGCCGACGGCCGTTACGGTCTGGTTGTCATTGTCATAGACCAGCGTATCTGCCGCCAGCAGCATTTGCGAACCGGTGGGAACGTCGGCTGCCATGCCGCTGATATTCTGGGCAAAAGCGGGGATACTCGGAACGACGCAAGCGAGCAGGCACGCCAAGGCGCTCGCCCCATAGAGGCGCGCCGAATCGGCATGCCTATGGATGCGCAAAACCGCCCCCCTCACTAGCCGTCTTCCTTGTACAGCAAGAAAGTCACCCCGAAGAACATAGCCACGACAACCGGAACCCATGCAGCGACGACTGTGGGTACGAATCCCGCCACGCCGAATGCCTTGACCAGCACTGTCACGACATAAAGCAGAAACCCAGCCAGGACGCCACCCAGAATCATCGTCGCGGATTGTCCCATCCTCGCAAATCGCATCGACACCGTTGCGGCGATCAAAGTCATGGCGACGAGAAGGAACGGCAGCGCTACCAGTGAATCAAATTGCATGGCAAAGGCATTTGCCTTGAGGCCGAAGGAGCGGGCAACCTCGATCTTCCCGGGCAGATCGTAGAAGGGGATGGTTTCCGGGCGCGCCAGCCGCTCTTGCACGAACTCGGGCTTGAGATCGGTCGGTATGCGGTCGGTTGCCACCGATTGGATGTTGCCGTCCCGGAACACCTTGACGTCCTGCAGTTCCCAGTAACCATCCCGCAAATAGGCGTGCGCCGCGTCCTTGCGTTCGACGATGTCGCCTTGCGGGTTGAGGACGAAGAAGGCGGCGTCGGCCATCTCCAGGCCCTGATTGAGGATGGCGCGCGCGCCGATGATAGTATCGCCGGAACTGGTTTTCTGCCGGATCCAGGGCTCGGCGTCAGCCGAGACGGTGTTCGACTTGCCGGAGCGGAGCTGGGTTTCGATTTTTTCGGACCAGGAAAACGCATAGGCGGCGATCGGATTGATGACGCCGACCGACAACACCCCGAACAGCAGCGCCCCGATGCAGCACGGCAGCAGGAATTGCCATGCGGATACGCCGGCGGAACGCGCGATGACCAGTTCATACCTGCGATTAAGCGAGACCAGCGTCGCCATCGCCGAGAACAGGCCGACGAACGGCACCGTCTGCAGCATGATCATCGGCATTCGCAACCCTGAGATGGCAAACGCCGTGCCGTAGGTAAAACCCGGCAAGCCGGTCGTGCGGCCGGAAAGCTCGGTGAAGTCGATCAGGAACACAAGCGCCAGGAGGCCGATGAAGAACCAGATGGTGATCGTCACGTAGCGGAAGAAGAAGTATCTGCCCAGAGTCCAGCCCATTAGCGTGTCCAGCCCATCAGCCGGCCTCTTGGCCAGAAGCGCCGCGCCTGGCGAAGCGGAGCTTCAGGGCGCTCCAGCCGTCACCGAAGCGGCCGGCGAAATTCGTCATCCAGTCGGCCCAGGCGACCGGCAATTCCATGGTCCGGTTGGAGACGATGAACCATGTCGCGACTGCGGACGCCACAATAGGAATGCCGTAGACCATATAGGCGTATTGCGGAATGTTGTCGGCCTTCCCAGCGGCAAAGAAACCGAGCCAGCGCACGAAAAGGGCGATTGCGATAGACGTGATCAGCGGATGAATGCGCGCCTCGCGATGGGAACGCGCGTCTCCCGCGACCGCAAGCGCGATCAGCGCGAAAACGAGTGAATAGGACCATTCGGAGAAACGCTGGTGGACCTCGGCCAGGTACTTGTTCGGCCTCTTCTGGAACATCTTGTCGTTCGGACTGGGATTGAGCAGGTACTGTGTCGTCCGGTCCTTCGGCAACAGCAATACCTCCGATGAGGCCGACATGAAGGCCGACAGGTCGAAGGCATAGGAGGTGAACCGGATGACCGAAAGATCGCCGGCCAGCGTTTTGCGATGGATGACGCCGTCGTTCATCATCAGCACCCGCTCGTCGCCGCTTTCGATGATGGCGCCGCTCTTGGCGTAGTAGATGAGGTTGACGCCTTCTTCGCGTGAATCGGCGACAAAAATGCCGCCAAGGCGGTTGTCCGGAAGCCGCTGGCCGATCTGCAGGAACAGGCCGTCGTCGATCTTGCGGAAGGTGCCTTCCTGGATGATGAGCGACAGAAGATCGGCGCGCGACGACGCCACCAGTTCGCGGTTTTTCTGTCGTGCATAGGGGTCGACGCCGTTGTCGACGGCGAACGAAAAAACACTGGCCGCCAGTGCCAGGAGCATGATCGGCGTGACGATGGTCCAGCGCGAAGCGCCCGCGGCGTTCAAGACGGCAAGCTCAGAATCGGAATTCATCGCGCTCAGTGTCTGCGCGACCGCGACCACCAGGGCGAAGGGCACGACGATCGGGACGATCGACGGAATGATCAGCGCAGCGACCTCGAAGAAGGTCAGCGCCGACTGCCCACTGTCGGTCACGAGATCGATGCGGGCGAGCACCTGCGTCGTCCACACGATCGCCAGCGTCCAGATGAGCGCTGCGAGGAAGACGGCCAACGCACGACGCATGATGTAGCGTTCAACGACCTTCATGAAGGCTTTTCTCGATTTTGCCGAACGGCATCATGCCTCCAGACAAGGTAGTCGCCCGGCGACGCCTGCACAACCGGTCCGTTGGCGGTTCGATCTGGTTCCCGTCCCACATCGTTGTTTCCGGTGGCCGGAGTGTCGGCGGCATTGGATAAGAAAGGGCGAACATCAATGGTTAACAACAGGTTGCGGCAGTAAAGCGGGGCCGTGCCGCGACGAATCGCCATCGATTCCATCTGCCATATGGGATCGGATTCCGGCAAAGTCTTGCCAAATGCCGGAAAACGACCAAATGTCGCGCCGGTCACTGACATGGCCGCCGCGGCTGCGACAGGTACAGGCATGAAAGCAGAAGTAACAGAATTGCGCAGCAAAGCCGGCCAGGAATCGATTTTTCACGGTGCGGTCGTGATCGGCGCCAACACAATACGCAGCAGATCGCCAGGCAGGGGCGATGATTGAAAATGGGGGTGGTGCTTCCGGTCGGAAACAGCCAAATATCTGGTTCGTCAAGGCACTCCCCCGAAAACCCAACGCCTTTCCCGAAAGCAGGACATGATGACTTCGAGACCTTCGATCGCCTTTGCCAGGTTCGCAGTGCCCAAAAAAGGCAGCGTCTTCATGCTGGCGGCCAACGATGGCGGTCTCGGCGACGCGGCAAAGGCTTGCGATCCGGCAAAGACCCTGGAGCGGGCGTTTCCGGTGGCCGACTTTTCCGGCAAGTTCGCCGGCCTGGTCGAAGTGCTGGCGCCGGAGGGCACATCGCTCGACCGGCTGGTGGCGGTCGGCGCCGGCAAGGTCTCGGCGCTCGACGACTATGCCTGGCTCAAGCTTGGCGGCACCATCGCTGCATCCTTGCGCAAGGCGACGGAGGTGGCGGTCATGCTCGATCTGCCGGGTGTTGACGTCGGCGGCAGGCAAGCGGCACAGCTTGCCGCGGGCATTCTTCTGCGCAGCTATGCTTTCGACAAGTACAAGACGAAAAAGGACAATGGCGACGGCCAGCGCGACGGCAACAAGGCCGAGCCCAAAAAGCCGGTTAAGGTGACCATCCACACCGCCGATCCGGCGGCGGCGAAAAAGGCCTTCGCCGACGAGGTGGCGGTGATCGACGGGGTGCTCCTGGCGCGCGATCTGGTCAACGAACCGGCCAATATACTGGGGCCGGTGGAATTCGCCGCCCGCGTCAACGAACTGGAGGCGCTCGGCGTCGCGGTCGAGATCCTGGTCGAGAAGGAGATGAAGAAGCTCGGCATGGGCGCGCTGCTCGGCGTCGCACAAGGCTCGCCGCGTGGCGCGCGCCTGGCCGTCATGCGATGGAACGGCGGCAAGGCCAAGGACAGCCCGATTGCTTTCGTCGGCAAAGGCGTCACTTTCGACACCGGCGGCAATTCGATAAAGACGGCCTCCGGCATGGAGGACATGAAGGGCGACATGGGCGGTGCGGCCGCGGTGACCGGGCTGATGCACGCGCTGGCCGCGCGCAAGGCCAAGACCAATGTCGTCGGCATCATCGGGCTGGTGGAAAATGCCGTCGACGGCCATGCGCAGCGCCCCGGCGACATTGTCACTTCGATGTCGGGCCAGACCATCGAGGTGCTCAACACCGACGCCGAAGGCCGCCTCGTTCTGGCCGATGCGCTGTGGTACTGCAGCGATCGCTTCCAGCCGAAATTCATGGTCAATCTGGCGACGCTGACCGGCGCCACCATGGTCGCGCTCGGCCAGCACTATGCCGGGCTGTTCTCCAACAATGACGAATTGGCGAACAGGCTGACGAGCGCCGGGCAGGCGACGCAGGAACGAGTGTGGCGGATGCCGCTCGGCACCGAATACGACAAGCTGATCGATTCGAAAAATGCCGACATGAAGAACATCGGCGGCCGCTATGGCGGTGCCATCATCGCGGCGCAGTTCCTGCAGCGCTTCGTCAGGGATACACCCTGGGCGCATCTCGACATCGCCGGCACCGCGATGGGCGCGCCGTCCAGCGAGATCAACCAGTCATGGGCCTCCGGCTTCGGCGTCAGGCTGCTCGACCGGCTGGTTCGCGACAACTACGAGGAGTGAGGCCTTTCAAGGCGCGATCATGGCCGACGTCCTGTTCTACCACCTGACCGAATCGACTCTGGAGGATGCGCTGCCCGGCCTGCTCGAGCGCAGTGTCGATCGCGGTTGGCGCGCCGTGGTACAGACCGGCTCCGAAGAACGGCGCGACGCGCTGGACCAGCATCTTTGGACCTTCAGGGACGATTCCTTCCTGGCGCATGCGACGGACCGCGAATCCTATCCGGCCGAGCAGCCGATCCTTTTGACAACCAGCCATGACAATCCGAACGAGGCGCAGATACGCTTCCTGGTTGACGGCGCGGTGCCGCCGAAGCTTGCCGGTTACGAGCGCGCCGTGTTCCTGTTCGACGGCCACGATGCGGCCCAGGTCGAGGCGGCGCGCACGCACTGGAAGACGATGAAGGAAGCCGGCCACGCAGTCACCTACTGGCAGCAGACCTCAGACCGGCGCTGGGAACGCAAGGCGTAGTAAAGCCCGCAGCCTGGGCGATCCGCAACCTGGGGTTGCTACAACTTAAGTCGTTCAGCCAAGTCAATGAAGTCGCTGGCCACCAGGTCCCAGGCTTGATCAGGGTGCAGATCCGTGGTCTGCGCTACCCCGTGCTCGGTCGGACGCGGGACAAAGGCTGTTCGCAATCCGCATGCCCGAGCCGCTGCAAGGTCGCCATTGTGGGCGGCCACAAGACAAATCTCATCCGGCTTCATTGACAGGACGTCAGCGGTGCGAAGATAGGCTTCCGGCGCAGGCTTGTAGGCTTGCACGACTTCGGCGCCGAGGATCGCATCCCAGGGGATGCGAGTCCGCTTCGCCATGTTGAGCATGAGGGCGATGTTGCCGTTCGAGAGCGGCGCGATGATATAGCGGGCCTTGAGCCGTGTAAGGCCGGCCACCACGTCCGGCCATGGCTCCAATCGGTGCCATGCCAGGTTCAGTTCGTCCAACTCGGACGCTGGCACCGAAGCCGGGTCGATCCCGAATTCTGGCAAAACGGCTTCCAGATTCTCCCGATGCAGCACGTCGAGCCGTGTAAAGGGCCGCCGGCCGCTGCGCACCTCCTCCATCGCTGGGGAGTAACGGCGGCGCCACGCATCCGCGAAAGCGGTAGGAATAGCGGATACTGCTCCATGCCGCTTCAGGAACGGCTCAGCTTCGCGGGCCACGCCGCTGCGCCAATCGACGACAGTGCCGAACACGTCGAATACCAACGCACGTACGCCATCCAATGCCATCACATTCGGCTCCTCGATCCCCACTATTTTCCTTCGTCGCCTGCCTCGTTTTCCCTGCTGAGCGTCCCTACCGCGATCCGTAATTCGTAATTCCACGAAGCTCTGGACAATTGCGAAAGGCGAGCGGCACCACTATTCCAGAATGACGACGGCCTCCACCTCGAAGAGCATGGGGTCAATTGCAAGCTTGGGGACGGGAATCAGGGTCTGCGCCGGCAGCGCTTCACCGAACATTTTTTTGACGTTCTTGGTCAACACCTCGAGCTTGGACATATCGTGATCGACCACGAAGACGGTGAGCTTGGCGACCTGATCCGGCCTCGCACCGAGCGCATCGAGGGCGGTGCGCAAATTTGTGTAGGCCTGCTCAACCTGGACAGCGAAGTCGGGCGACAAGGCTCCCGTGCTGTCTTGCCCGCCCTGTCCGGAGATGTAGGCCACCCGGGCTCCGCGCGGCGTGATCACCGCCGTGCTGTAGCCATTTGGCGACGGGTCGTAGAGGTTTTGTGGATTGACGATGGTCAGCTTGAGATCCTTCTCATTGGCTGTCGTGGCAGTGGGAACTCCCATGGTCATGATGATTAGCCCTTCGATAAGCAGATGCTTGATTGCGCGTGACATGATTTTCTCTTGGCTATGCGAGCAACGTGCCTCGCGGCCGGCATTATTGAACTTTAACCGTATCGCCCATACGATGACTCGTGCGACGTACGAGTCATCGTATGGTACGCCGTACGAGTCAATCGTTCAGATCGACATTCGTTCGCGTTGCCGGTCAAAATCGACGTTCTGAACAGCGAGGAAGACGGATGGCGGCCAAACGCAGCGGCCGGAGCAAACGAGGGATAAATGAGCGGCTCCAGCCCTTGCAGGAGCCGCGCAGTGAACCGCCGCTCTCTCGGGAACGTATCGTGGCGACCGCGGTGGAACTGCTTGACGCTCAAGGAGTCGACGGATTGACGATGCGTCGGCTGGCCGATCGCCTCGGCTCGGGCGTGATGAGCCTATATTGGCACGTCGACAACAAAGAGGATGTCTTTGATCTGGCGCTCGACTCGGTGCTTGAATATCGCGGACCGCCGCAAATAGCTCAAGGCTGGCGCGGAGAAGTCGTTTATGTGCTCGAAGACTGGCGCGCCAGCATGCTGCGCCACCCTTGGTCGGCGACGCTGTTGCCGCGCCGGGCGCTCGGCCCGAACATCCTCGGTCGCTTGGAACTGCTGAGCAAGACGTTGTCCAGAGCCGGCGTTGCGGACGCAGATGTGAACGTTGCGATATGGTCGCTCTGGAACTATGTGATGGGCGCCACCATCACCCGGGCCAGCTTCGACCTCTCGGACGACGACAGGGCCGCTGCGCAGCAGCGCCTTACACGTCTCAGCGAACGTTATCCGACAATCGAACGCTCTCGTCTGCTGTTGGACAATGATTGGGACGGCGCTTTCAGGAATGGCCTCGGCTTCCTGCTCGATGGCCTCTCTCCAAAATGAGGCTGAACGGTAGCTTTGGCTGAAGCTGATTTTTGCAAGGTCGCAGAAGACGCGGCAACGTCCAAGGTTCCGCAATGGGTGTGAGCCGAAAATGCAATCTCTGCACTGCCGAGGCCACTTGACGAAAGGCCGGCGGCGCGCAAAACTGCTAAGATGTCAGACCAATTTTGGGCGTAGGTACCCATGCGTATGCGCGGCGAACTGCCCGGGGCACCTGCCACGCGTGTGGCAATCGCCACGCTCCCGCCGTTGGACCGCGGCAAACAAGTCATGGAAGCGCTGGCAGACTATGTTGAGCGCGCTGCGCTGAAGAGCGGCGACCGGCTTCCGACCGAACGCGAACTGATGGCCGCGCTTTCCGTGGGGCGTTCGACAATTCGCGAGGCGATGGGGCGTTTCGAAGCGCTCGGCGTCACCGAGACCCGCAAAGGCAGCGGCACCTATCTGCTCAAGCCGATATCCGCCGGCACGATCCATTTGCCGCTGTCGCTCAATACGGCTGAGCTGCGCGACGGTCTCTTGCATACCCTCGAGGTGCGCCGCGGCATCGAGGCCGAGGCAAGCATGGTTGCGGCGCGGCGGCGGACAGTCGACGATCTGCGGACGATCGAGGAAAAACTCATCGAGATGGAGCGCGTCCATCACGCCACCGGCACGTCGGGGCCGGAAGACCTGGCCTTTCACCTGGCGGTCTACGATGCCACGCACAACCCGCTTTTCCGGCAGCTCCTGGGGCAGATGCGCGAAGCGTTCGAGCGCTTCTGGGACCATCCTTTCGACCGGCAGGATTTCGCGCGGCGATCGTTCCCGTATCACCGTGAGCTGTTCGATGCCATCGTCGCCGGGGACGCGGAGCTGGCGCGCGGAAAAACGCTGAAGATCCTCGAGATCGTGGAAGAGGATATCGAGGAAATGTCGAAATGAATGGCCCGGATTTTTTCGACCAGGCCTCGCTGATCGCCGCCCATGACGAGGGCAACGCCTTCGATGCCGTCGTCCCGCCGATCGTGCAGACCTCGCTCTTCACCTTCTCGAATTATGACGAGATGCTCGAGACATACCGCGGCGAAAAAGTGCGGCCGACCTACACGCGCGGGCTGAACCCGACCGTGCGCATGTTCGAGGAAATGCTGGCGAAGCTGGAGGGCGCCGAGGACGCGATCGGTTTTGCAAGCGGCATGTCCGCCATCTCGTCGGCAGTGCTGAGCTTCGTCGAACCGGGAGACCGCATTGTCGCGGTCAGGCATATCTACCCGGACGCGTTCAGACTGTTCGGGACGTTGCTCGCGCGCATGCGCATCGAGGTGACCTATGTCGATGGGCGCGACGAGGCGGCTGTCGCGAGCGCCCTGCCTGGCGCCAAGCTGTTCTATATGGAAAGCCCGACCAGCTGGGTCATGGAAACGCATGACATCGGCGCGCTCGCTGCGCTGGCAAAGTCCCGCGGCATCCCGACCATCATCGATAACAGCTGGGCCAGCCCGGTCTTTCAGCGGCCGCTGTCGCTCGGCGTCGACGTTGTGGTCCACTCCGCATCCAAGTACCTGGGCGGTCACAGCGACGTGGTGGCCGGCGTGGTCGCGGGCTCGAAGGAATTGATCGGCCGCATCCGCGGCGAAGCCTATCCATATCTCGGCGGCAAGCTGTCGCCATTCGATGCCTGGCTCTTGATTCGCGGCTTGCGCACACTGCCGATCCGGATGCGCGCTCATCAGGCCTCCGGCCTCGAAATCGCACGGCGCCTGCGGGATCATCCAATCGTTGAGAGGGTCTGCCATCCAGGGTTGGCCAACCTGCTTCCCGCGGGGCTCACCGGCACGTCGGGCCTGTTCTCATTTGTCTTCCGCGACGGCATCGACATCCGCACCTTTGCCGACCGCCTCAAGCTGTTCAAGCTGGGCGTGTCGTGGGGCGGCCACGAAAGCCTCATTGTGCCCGGCGAGGTCGTGCTGCAGCAGAAGGCCCAACCCAATTCCGCGATGGCGTTCGGCGTCCATCCGCGGTCCGTGCGTCTCCATGTCGGCCTCGAGGGAACCGAGGCGCTGTGGAGTGACCTGGAAACGGCGATCGACGCCGCTTCCGAAGAAAAGACCTGAAGCAACCAGACAAGAAGGGAACGGAAAATGAAGAAGCTTCTTATCGCCGCATTCGCCACCGTACTGATGTCGGGTGCTGCACTCGCCGACACGACGCTGAAGCTCGTGGAGGTGATCACCAGCCCCGAGCGTACCGAAACCCTGAAGTCAATCGTCGCCAAATTCGAGGCGGCCAACCCGGGCACCAAGGTCGAGGTGGTCTCGCTGCCCTGGGGCGAGGCGTTCCAGAAATTCGCGACCATGGTGTCTGCCGGCGAAATCCCCGACGTCATGGAGATGCCGGACACCTGGCTGTCGCTCTATGCCAACAACGGCCTTCTCGAAAGCCTCGAACCCTATCTTGCCAAATGGGAGCACACCTCGGGCCTCACCGATCGCGCGCTCGAACTCGGCCGCGACGTGAACAACACCGCCTACATGCTGCCCTACGGCTTCTATCTGCGGGCGATGTTCTACAACAAGAAGCTGTTCAAGGAGGCTGGTGTCACCGAGCCGCCCAAGACAATGGAGGAGTTCGTGGCGGCATCGGAGAAAGTATCCAAGCTTCCAGGCAAATATGGCTACTGCCTGCGCGGCGGGCCGGGTGGCCTCAACGGCTGGATCATGTTCGGCGCAACCATGGCCGGCTCCAACGAGTTCTTCAATGAGGACGGCACCTCGACCATGAACAGCGAGGGTTGGGTCAAGGGACTGACCTGGGTCGTCGATCTGTACAAGAAGGGATTGGCGCCGAAGGACAGCGTCAACTGGGGTTTTAACGAAATCGTCGCCGGATTCTACACCGGCACCTGCGCAATGCTTGATCAGGATCCAGACGCGCTGATCGCGATAGCCGAGCGGATGAAGCCGGAAGACTACGGCGTCACGACCATGCCGAAGGGGCCGAGCGGCAAGACGTTCCCGACCATCGGCTATGCCGGTTGGTCGATGATGGCGGCCAGCCAGAACAAGGACCTCTCCTGGAAGCTGATCGAAACGCTCGAAGGGCCCGAGGGCAATGTCGAGTGGAACAAGCGCACCGGAGCGCTGCCGGTCCACAAGTCGGCCGAAAAGGATCCCTTCTACGCAAGCGAGCAGTTCAAGGGCTGGTTCGCTGAACTCGAGGACAAGGATGCGGTGCCAACGGTTATGCCGACCTATCTCGAGGAGTTCGCCTTCTTCAAGGACTCGATGGTCATCAAGACCAGTCAACAGGCACTGCTTGGCGATATCACGCCAGAGGAAATGGCCAACCAGTGGGCCGACTATCTGACCAAGGCGCAGCAGAAATACCTGGCCAAGAAATAAACGGCGGACGCCAGGCATCGGAGCCGCCCATCGCGGGTGGCTCCGATACGTCTCGTCCATGGTCAATTGGAAGGAGGGTCGATTGGAAGGATGGTCGATTGGACGGATGGCCAATTGGAGCGAAAGCGTTAGCTGATGGTCTTTGATGCCACCGCCGGGTTCCCGGAATCGCGCCGCCGGTCGCTGGTCGACCGGATCACGCGCCATGCCGAGCCATATCTTTACACCGCCCCGGCGCTGATTCTGATCGTCACCATCATGCTGGCGCCGCTGGTATTAGGCCTGTCCTACGCCTTCCGCGACGTGCACTTGCTCAACCCCTTCTCCGGCGGCTATGTCGGGCTCGATCATTTTCGCACCCTTTATGACGACGACAATTTCTATCGGGCGCTGCGCAACACGCTGTGGTGGACCGGCGCGTCCGTCTTGCTGCAATTCGTGTTCGGCCTGATCCTGGCGCTGTTGCTCGACCGGCCGTTCGCCGGCCGCGCCATAGCGCAGGCGCTGGTGTTCCTGCCCTGGGCGGTACCGACTTTCCTCACCGGGCTGAACTGGGCGTGGCTGTTCAACCCCGTCATCGGACCGCTGCCGCATTGGCTTTATGCGCTCGGCCTCATGAATGAACCGGTCAACATCCTTTCCAATCCGCAGCTTGCCATGTGGGGACCGATCATCGCCAACGTCTGGTGGGGCATTCCCTTCTTTGCCATCACGCTGCTGGCCGCGCTCCAGGCCATCCCGCGCGACCTCTACGAGGCGGCGGCGATCGACGGCGCCGGGGCATTCAGGCGGTTCACGTCGATCACCTTGCCGTTCCTTGCGCCGACCATTGCGATCACCGTGCTGTTGCGCACCGTCTGGATCTCGAACTTCGCCGACCTGATCATTGTCATGACCAGCGGCGGGCCTGCCGACCGCACCCAGATCGTCGCGAGCTACATCTTCACGCAAGCCTTCAGGGCCCTGGATTTCGGCTATGCCTCGGCCATTGCGCTGGTGCTGCTCGTCCTGTTGCTCGCCTATTCGATGCTGATCGTCATGCTGCGGCAAGTCCTGATGGATCGGGCCTGATCGGGATGACCAGATGAACAGCTATTCGACCTTTGGCACCGCGCTGCACCGCCTGGCGATCCTCTGCTACGTCCTCTTTGCACTGTTCCCGCTGTTCTGGCTGTTGAAAGTATCGGTCACGCCGAACGACCTGCTCTATTCCGAGGGCGTCCGGATGTGGCCGTCACGGATGAGCTTTGAACATTTCCGCTTCGTGCTGGCCCACAGTGCATTCCCGGTCTTCTTCAGGAACAGCATGATCGTTGCCGGCGCGACGGCCGTGATCGTGACGCTGCTTGCGTCTCTCTCCGGCTATGCTCTGTCGCGCTTCACCTTCCGCGGCAAATACTGGCTGGTCGCGCTGATGCTGCTCACTCAGATGTTTCCATTGGTGATGCTGGTCGCGCCGATCTTCAAGATGCTCTCTCCGCTCGGGCTGACCAACAGCCTGACCGGGCTGGTGGTCGTCTACACCGCCTTCAACATCCCCTTCGCGACGTTCCTGATGCAGTCGTTTTTCGACGGCATTCCCAAGGAGTTGGAGGAGGCGGCCAAGATCGATGGCGCCACGCAGTTCATGGCGTTTCGCCAGATCGTCCTGCCGCTGACGCTGCCCGGCATTGCGGCGACGCTGGGTTTTGTATTCACCGCCGCATGGAGCGAACTGCTGTTCGCGCTGATGCTGATTTCGGGCAACAGCGCCGCCACGTTTCCGGTCGGTCTGCTCACCTTCGTGTCGAAGTTTTCGGTCGATTTCGGGCAGATGATGGCGGCCGGCGTGCTGGCGCTGGTCCCGGCCTGCCTCTTCTTCCTGTTCATCCAGCGCTATCTGGTCCAGGGCCTGACGGCCGGCGCGGTCAAGGGCTGAGTGAGGTTCAATGGCATCGATCGACATCCGCAACGTCCGCAAGAATTTCGGCGTCGTCTCCGTGCTGCATGGCGTCGACCTGTCGATAGAGAACGGCGAGTTCGTGGTGCTGGTGGGACCGTCGGGCTGCGGCAAGAGCACGCTGCTGCGCATGATCGCCGGGCTCGAGGAGGTGACCGAAGGTGAGATCCGGATCGACGGCATGCGCGTCAATGAGCGGGCGCCCAAGGACCGCGACATCGCCATGGTGTTCCAGTCCTACGCGCTCTATCCGCACATGAATGTTGCCGAGAACATGAGCTACGGCCTGCGCATCCGGAAGGCTGCCCGCGGGAAGATCACGGCCGCCGTCAGCAATGCAGCCAGGAAGCTTGAGCTGCAGCCGCTGCTTGCGCGGCGGCCGAAGGCACTGTCGGGCGGTCAGCGTCAGCGCGTGGCGATGGGCCGCGCGATCGTGCGACAGCCCAAGGCATTCCTGTTCGACGAGCCGCTGTCCAATCTCGATGCGCGCTTGCGTGAGCAGATGCGGGCAGAGATCAAGAAGCTGCACCGCGATCTCGGCGCGACCTCGATCTATGTCACTCACGACCAGATCGAGGCGATGACACTGGCCGACCGGATCGTCGCCATGCATGAGGGCGTGGTGCAGCAGGTCGGTAGCCCGCTGGAGCTTTACGACCGCCCTGCCAACCTGTTCGTCGCCGGCTTCATCGGATCGCCGGCGATGAATTTTCTGTCGGCGCGCTATGAGGTCGGCGCAGGCACGGCCGGCGCACGATTGCCCGATGGAACGCTGATTGGGCTTTCGTCTGGTTATCAACTGGAGGAAGGCGCGGCGGTGACGCTCGGCATCCGGCCGGAGCATGTCGAGATGTCGCCGGGCTCGGAGAGCAGCCTAAGGGCGACGGTCGACCTGATCGAGCCGACCGGCTTCGGCATCATCCTGCATCTCGGCCTGCATGGCCTGCCGTTCAACGTCTTCACGCTGGACAGGGCGGCGCTGACGGCTGGCCCGACGGTGACGGTGGCTTTCCCGCCGCAACATCTGCATTTGTTCGACGAGACTGGAATGCGCGCATTTGAAACGAGCCTCCAGAAGGGGAAGGGCTGATCGTCCACATCGGGCGTTCAGATCATTCGGATTCTCCCAAAACCGGTTCCCACCTTTGGGTCCGATGCTATTGTCTATCTTGGCACTGCCGAATTCGATACGACATTTGATCTCGGCCTCGACATGGCTCTGGGACGAGATGGAACGCGCCCGCGGCGGCGCTAGACCATGATTCCGAACCGAATGTCAGCGAAACAAAAGTGGGAACCGATTTTCGGACGAGATCATGGTCAAACAAAAGCAGGCAAGGTAGTCGAGCGCATGCGCTTTCTGTTTCTTCTGATCCTGCTCGCCGGCATCGGCATCGGCGTCGTCTATCCCTGGGCGATGACCAATTTCTCCGGCCGTGAGATCGGCACCTGGCGGGTTTACGAACAGGGCCGGTTCAAGCCGGCGACGGTGCCTCTGGCCGCTCGCGACGCGCCGGTGCGGGTGCTGGTCGACCTCACCGCGAGAACCGAACGCATCGTCGTCTCGCAACACCGCACCGTGCTGACGCTGACCGCCGCCACCGGCGGCAGGACCGTGCTCGCCTCGACGCTGCAATTCAACCATTCGGAAAATCCGCGCCAGGTCAGCCCGCAACTGCCGGACAAGATCTTTCGCGACGAAGCCGGCCTGATCGCGAAGGTCAGCCCCGGCCCGTACCTCTTTACCATTGGGCCGGGCGACGCCGAAGGCATCGAGATGCGGACGGTGGACCTCGTGCTGCGTTCCGGCGTCGGCGAGATCGATCGCCGGGCGCGGCCGGTCGGCTTCTCGCTGATAGCGGCCGGCCTGATCGGGCTGCTGTTGGCGTTGCGTTTCGGCGGCCGCCGGCCGCAAAATCCGAACTCGCAGCCGCCACCGCCACGCTGGGGCAGGGGTCGAACTGGATCGTGAATTACCGCCACGCCTATCACGCCGGAAACTTCGCCGATGTCGTCAAGCATGTCGTGCTGAGCCGGCTCGTGGAATATCTGAAGCAGAAGGACAAGGCGTTTCGCGTCATCGACACCCATGCCGGCATCGGCCGCTACGACCTGTCGTCGACAGAAGCGCGAAAGACCGACGAATGGCAAGGCGGCATCGGCCGACTGGTCGATGCCGCGCTTGACGCGCCGGCGGCAGCACTGCTGGCGCCTTATCTGGAAGCCGTTCGTTCGCTCAATCCTGAAGGCGGCGTGAAAAAGTATCCGGGCTCGCCGCTGATCGCGCGTCATCTCATGCGCAAGCAGGATCGGCTGTCGGCGGTCGAATTGCATCGCCAGGACGCCGCGAAGCTGAGGGCGCTATTCGCTGGCGATTTCCAGACCCGGGTGATCGAGCTCGACGGCTGGCTGGCACTCGGCGCGCATCTGCCGCCGAAAGAAAAGCGCGGCCTCGTGCTGGTCGATCCGCCCTTCGAGGAGGAGGGCGAATTCGACCGCCTCGTCGATGGGCTGCGCAAAGCCCACAAGCGCTGGCCCGGCGGCGTCTATGCGTTATGGTATCCGGTCAAGGACCGCAAGGCGGTCGCCGCATTCCGCAAGTCGCTGGCGCAGTCAGGTGTCCCGAAGCTGCTCGACATCGGCTTCGAGATCAGGCCGCCATCGGCCGAGTCCAGCCTCGACGGCAGCGGCATGGTGGTGGTCAACCCGCCGTTCACGCTGGAAGGCGAATTGCGCACGCTGCTGCCGGCTTTGCACAAATTGCTTGTCATTGAAAAACCGGCGCACTGGACGCTGGACTGGCTGGCGGCGTAGGGCGGCAGAGCTATCCGCGCGCCTGTCCTGGTTGAAGGCAGTTTCAAACTAGGAAACCATTGTCGCTACAACCGCTTGACCGCGCGCAAGCGAATCCGCACAGTGTGCGCAGTCGACCATATGAGGCTGCCATGACTCGCTTCGCCCAATCCGCCCTTGCCGCACTGATAGCGCTTTGCACGCCGCTCGGAACGTCCCTCGCTGTCACCCAGGCAGCAAAGGCGGCCGACCTTGCCGTCTATACCGAAGAAGACAGCGGTGTTTGCGGTGAGGCCTGGGTGCTGAACAAGATCACCAGCCGCTTCTCCTACCAGGTGCACCACGTGCCGAATCTGCCCGACGTCGAGATTGTCGATTTCCAGGGCATCCACCAGAATCGCTATCTGCCAGCCAACGAAACCTGGCCGATCGGCCGCCGCTATTGCGGCGCCACCGTCAGCCTGTCCGACGGCCACGCCCGCACCATCTGGTATCTGATCGAGGAAGGGCAGGGCTTTGCCTCGATCGGCGATAATGTCGAATTCTGCGTCGCGGGCTTCGACCGCTGGATGGTCTACAACGGCCGCTGCCGCGTCCTGCGCTGAACGCGTTTGCCGGGCTGCTCCGCCTCATCGAGGATGGCGCGAAGGAAAGCGGCGTGACCGCGAAAGGCGCGCCGTCCGATTGACGTCGCGCTGACCCGCGTCTGCGGTCGACGTCCGACAAACAGCTTTTCGACATCGACATAGCCCGCCGTGGCAAGCGTATCGATATGCGAGCCGAGATTGCCGTCGGTCGCATTGACGATGAGCTTCAATCGGGTGAATTCCAGCGCTTCGCGCCGTTCCAGAGAATTCAGCGCCGCCATGATCCTGAGCCGCACGCTCTGGTGGATGATTTCGTCGGCAGCCATTATCGGGCCTGCTGTGGTGTCCGGCGTTCAGTCTCACTGATCTGGGGCAGCGCCGCCCGATATTGCGCGAATGACATACGCTCTTCCAGATGATTCAGAATACTCTGCTAAATAGAGTAATCTGTCAACCGCGGACAAATCATGGCAACGGAATTGCCGCGCTTTGCTTTTGCAGCTTGTGTAGATCGCCTGCTAGAACAAGAAGATGAGATCGATGAAGCAGCCGTCATGGTGGTGTCGGCCGACGATCAACGAACAAAAAAGGCTTGCTAAGCTTCAGCGCCTTGAAGTGGGATTGGTTCCGGCAATGCGCGCAGAATGTCTGTCGCAAACGGTCGGCAAAGCTCGAAGAGCAGCGCCGGCATTTTGCGAAATCAGCACGAGCGTAGTGTCGCCTGTAACCGAAACTTAAACTTCGGAAATCATGCTGATGCTTCGCTGGCTAGACAAGCGCGAGTCAGATATGCATTACGCGCCGGGTCATTAACGGCCGTCGGCACAACTAAGGGGCATGATATGGCTAAACAGTCATCCAAAGCGCCGGCATCCAAGTCACCGGCAAAGCAGGCACCGGCAAAGAAAGCACCAGTAAAGGCAGTGGCGGCAAAGGCCGCAGCCGCTGTGAAGAAAGCAGCACCTGCTGCCAAACCGAAGGCCGCCGCGGCCAAGGCAAAAGCAGCGCCCGCCAAGAAGCCGGCTGCGAAGGCTGCGGCAAAACCGGCAGTGAAGAAAGCAGCACCGGCCAAGGCTGCGCCCGCTAAGGCAAAAGCAGCGCCGGCCAAGAAGCCGGCTGCAAAGGCCGCGGCCAAGCCGGCAGCGAAGAAAGCTGCGCCTGCCAAGACTGCGCCTGCCAAGACTGCACCGGCCAAGAAGGCTGCGCCGGCAAAGAAAGCGGCTGCAGCGAAGTCTTCGGTAGCGGTGAAGAAAGCAGCGCCTGCGGCCAAACCAAAGGCGAAGGCCGCGACCGCAAAGGCCAAGAAGTAATCGCGCTTCTTCGCTCGCGGAGGACAGTGCTGAGGACGGTTGAGGGCGGGTGCCGGATAGGCGCCTCGCTCGCAGGGTCAGTGCTCGGGCAGCAACAGAGGCGGAGGGAAGACAGCTTTTCGCACTCCCAGGACTTCGCCTTATGGCGAAGTCCGGTGGGGCATTTCTCTGTGCCCGGAGAGAAATTCTTGGTGCAAGACCGAGTTGGCTCGGTTTCGAACCCGTCTGACCTGTTCAGATGCTCTCAGGCTGGCACTGTACCGCTCATCTGCCTGCGGATCGTGGAAGAGGACGGTCGTTCGCCGTGGCGCCCGGTTTTTCCGCCTGTGGGCTGTTGATCATGTCGGGATGTCCGGCCAACAGTGTCGCGGAAATGGATCATACGCAAATTCAAAGTGCTACAGCGGCCTTTGCGCGTCCATGCTCTGTACTCGGCAAATAGGAACCCGATCATGCCCAGACTGCTCTACGCGTCCACGTCACCCTATAGTTCCAAAGTGCGCATGGCCGCGCTTTATGCCGGCATCGCCGTCGAGCTCGTGCCGATAAAAACCGAAGACAAACCGGCTGATCTGATCGACGCCAATCCACTCGGCAAGATCCCGGTGCTGGTGCTCGACGACGGCCGCTCGATCCACGATAGCCGCGCCATTACCCAGCACCTCAACCGCATGTCGAAGAACGCGCTGTTTCCGCGCAATCCCGACAAGCGCCTCGATGCGGAAGTGCTTGAAGCGCTGGCCGACGGCATCTGCGACTGCGCGCTGTCGATGGTCTATGAGCGGCGCACGCGCCCCGAGGATATGGTCTATCAGCCGTGGCTTGACCGCCAGTGGGCGAAGATCACCAGCGCGCTCGATCTGCTCAACGCCAATCCGCCAAAACTGCCAAAGAAGATCACCGCCGGCCAGCTGGCGCTGCGCGCCTGCCTTGGCTATCTCTCACTGCGCTTTGCCGGAAAATGGGAAAAGGGCCGCAGCAGGCTGGTCCGCTGGGCAACGCGATTTGACGACAAGTTTCCCGAGCTGAAACCCTGCGTCCCGGCGTGAGCGGCAGCCAGAGAAGGGGTCATAAAAAAGCCGGGCACGAGGCCCGGCTTTTTCGTGTCGTGGCTTGGACGATTTTAGAACTTCATACCGACGCCGAAGGTGACGCGGTTGTCGGTCGACTTGACCTTGCCGATACCGTCAAAGTCCTTGTCGCCGAAGTCGGTGTAGCGATACTCGACACGGCCGAACACATTGTCGGTGATCTTGATGTCGGTACCGACGCCGGCCGTCCAGCCGAGCATGGTGTTTTCGTCGCTGGCGCCGAGCGCTTCGATCTCCTGGTTCTTGAGCGCGCCACCGGCGGTGCCGTAGAGCAGGATTTCCGGGGTGACGGCGTAGCCGAGGCGGGCACGCAGCGAGCCTTCGAAGCCGCCCTTGGCCTCGACGCCGCCATCGTCGCCCTCGATGCCGCTATAGCCGATATCGGCTTCAGCACCGTAGACGAAGTTCTCCGCCTGCCACTGATAGCCGCCGAAGACGCCGCCGACAAAACCATCGGTGTCGACGTCAGTGCCGATATCCTCGGCATCGGCGTGACCGCTGAAGCCGTAGCCGACGCTCACACCGGCATAGGGACCGGCCCAGGAAGCGACCGGAAGTTCGGCGATCGGGGCGGGGGCCGGCGGCTCTTCCGCGATGACGTCAGCAGCATAGGCGGTTCCGCCGAGGGCGAAGAGCCCGAACGCCACCGCCAGCGGTCGCGCAAATTTAAGATTGGCTTGCATTGTTCTTTACTCCTTAAGCCACAGGCACAGGCTTGCTTTTCACAAGCGCCCTCAACCCGCCGGGGGGAAAAACGGGTCTGGCGCTCAACGGTTCCGAATGTCGTGTCAAAATACGGCTGAAGCGAACCTGAACTTGGGTCATTACCTGGCACGAATAAGGCTGAACTTTGACGTTGCATCTGCGCAACAGATGGTGTCAGGAGGCTTAGCCGTGCCGCGCTGAACGACGCTTGGAGCAAGGGGTCCGTAGCCCTATATTGCGGCTGGCAGGCCGAGTCCCGGCCACAGTCGAAAGACCGATCCGGCCGCTTTGCCACAATGCTGCCCAAGGTCCGAACGGCATTTAACGCTTCGCCGGCCATATTTTGCCGGCTGGCTCAAAATCGAGCCCCATTGAGGATTGACAGGATGAGCAAGGCCGCTGGAACGGCGCTGGTGACGGGCGGGGGCCAGCGGATCGGCAAGGCGCTCGTCGAGGATCTCGCCGCGAACGGTTTTGCCGTCGCCATCCATTGCAACCGCTCGCGGGCCGAGGCGGAAGCATTGGCCGCGCGGATCAACAGCGGTCACTTTGGCCAGGGGGGTGGCCGCGCTGCTGTGGTCGCCGCCGACCTGACCGACATGGCCGCGGTCGAGGACCTCGTTGGCCGCGCCGAAGCCGCGCTCGGGCCTGTTACACTGCTGGTCAACAATGCGTCGCTGTTCGTGGATGATACGGTTCAGGACGTCGATTGGCTTGCCTGGGACCGTCACTTCGCCATCCACGTGAAGGCGCCGGCATTTTTGGCGCAACAATTCGCCCGCGCGCTGCCGGAAGGCGAGGAAGGGCTGATCGTCAATATGATCGACCAGCGCGTCTGGCGCCCGAGGCCCCGCTATTTCTCATACGCGCTGTCGAAATCGACATTGTGGACGCAGACGCAGATGATGGCGCAGGCGCTGGCACCCCGCATTCGCGTCAATGCCATCGGTCCCGGCCCGACGCTGAAGAGCGCGCGTCAGCAAGACAGCGACTTTGCCGCACAGGTCGACGGCCTGATCCTGAAGCGCGGCCCGGAATTGCCTGAATTCGGCGCCACCATCCGCTATCTCTGGGGCGCAAGCTCGGTCACCGGCCAGATGATCGCGCTCGACGGCGGCCAGCACCTTGCATGGCAGACGCCGGATGTGACAGGCATTGTCGAATGAGTCCCATGGACCAGAAACACAAACGCGTCGGCGCCGCCGACGACCTGCCGCCCGATGTCGACCTCGAGGACGAGGTGGCGGAGGAGATCGTCGAACCGTCAACGCCCGGCCCCGGTGGCCCTGACGTCGCCTTCACCGCCATCGATTGGACGCCGCATGCCGGCGATGCCGACGGCATGGTCGGCGCCGAAGTCATCCAGACGCTGGTCAAACGGCTGCCCAACGCGCCCGGCGTCTACCGCATGATGGATGCCGCAGGCGACGTGCTCTATGTCGGCAAGGCGCGCAGCCTGAAGAAGCGGGTGACCAATTACGCACAAGGCCGCTTCCACACCAGCCGCATCGGCCGCATGGTGCGCGAGACGGCGACGATGGAGTTCGTCGTCACCCGCACCGAGATCGAAGCGCTGCTGCTGGAAGCCAACCTTATCAAGCGCTTGCGGCCGCGTTTCAATGTGCTGATGCGGGACGACAAGTCGTTTCCCTACATCCTTTTGACCGGCGATCATGTCTCGCCCGGCATCTACAAGCATCGCGGCGCGCGCTCGCGCAAGGGCGACTATTTCGGCCCCTTCGCCTCGGCCGGCGCCGTCGGCCGCACCATCAACTCGCTGCAGCGCGCCTTCCTGCTCAGGAGTTGCACCAACTCCTTCTACGAGAACCGCACCCGGCCGTGCCTGCTGTTCCAGATCAAGCGATGCGCCGGCCCGTGCACCGGCGAAATCTCGCATAGTGACTATGCCAGGCTGGTCGCCGAGGCGAAGGACTTCCTGTCCGGCCGCAGCCAGAAGGTGAAGACCGACATCTCCGCCGCCATGCAGCAGGCCGCGGAGAATCTCGATTTCGAGCGCGCCGCAATCTATCGCGACCGGCTGGCGGCGTTGTCGCATGTGCAGAGCCATCAGGGCATCAACCCGCAGACCGTCGACGAGGCCGATGTCTTCGCCATCCATCAGGAAGGCGGCCAGGTCTGCATCCAGGTCTTCTTCTTCCGCACCGGCCAGAACTGGGGCAACCGCGCCTATTTCCCCAAGGCCGATCCGGCGATGGAGGCGGCCGAGGTGCTGGGCTCGTTCCTGGCGCAATTCTATGACGACAAGCCGACGCCGCGCGCCATCCTGTTGTCGCATGGCGTCGAGGACCAGGAATTGCTGGCTGAGGCGCTCTCCACCCGCGCGGGTCGCAAGGTGGCGATCTCGGTGCCGCAGCGCGGCGAGAAGAAGGATTTGACCGACAACGCCCTGCAGAATGCCCGTGAGGCGCTCGGCCGCCGGCTGGCCGAGACCTCGACGCAAGGGCGGTTGCTCACCGGTTTCGCCGAGACTTTCGGCCTGAAGAAACCGCCGGTGCGCATCGAGGTCTACGACAACTCCCACATCATGGGCACCAACGCCGTCGGCGCCATGGTGGTCGCCGGGCCGGAAGGTTTCGTGAAGAACCAGTACCGGAAATTCAACATCCGCTCGACCGAGATCACGCCGGGAGACGATTTCGGCATGATGCGCGAGGTGATGGAGCGGCGTTTCTCCCGCCTCCTGAAGGAACATGGCGATGTGCCGCGGAGCGAACAGGCGGCGGACGACATCCTGGCCGAACAGGGCGACGATATCGAGGATGCAGGCGGCTTCCCCGCCTGGCCAGACGTCATCCTCATCGATGGCGGCCAGGGCCAGATGACGGCGGTACGACAAATCCTCGCCGACCTCGGCATCGAGGACCGCGTCCAGGCCATCGGCATCGCCAAGGGCCAAGACCGTGACGCCGGCCGCGAACGCTTCTTCGTCAGGGGCAAGCCACCGTTTTCGCTCCCCGTACGCGACCCCGTGCTCTATTTCGTTCAGCGGCTGCGCGACGAGGTGCACCGTTTCGCCATCGGCTCCCACCGCGCCCGCCGCAAGAAGGAGATGGTCAAGAGCCCGCTTGACGAGATCAGCGGCATCGGTCCCGGTCGCAAGCGCGCGCTGCTCATGCATTTCGGCACCGCCAAGGCGGTCAGCCGCGCCGCGATCGAGGATCTGGTCAAGGTCGATGGCATTTCCGAGCAGGTCGCCAAGCTGGTCTACAACCATTTTCACGAGAGCTGATGATTCGGCTATTTTCGGCTGGTCCATCGACTATCATCTGTTGACCCCCCACATTCGCTTCTGATTTGAGTAGGCAGGTAGAAAGAGTTCCAAAGAAATGGCCCAGCGCGCATTCAACCTGCCCAACATGCTCACTTACGTCCGCATCCTAGCGGTGCCGCTGGTTGTGCTGTGTTTTTTTCTCGAAGGCCATCTGAAGTCGAGCGACTTCGCCCGCTGGTCGGCGTTGGTCATTTTCCTGCTCGCCTCGATCACCGATTATTTCGACGGCTATCTGGCGCGCGCCTGGCAGCAGACCTCGAATATCGGCAAGATGCTCGATCCGATCGCCGACAAGTTGCTGGTCGCCACATGCCTGCTGCTGCTGGCGGCCGATACCGATAGGCATGCCGGCATCGCCGGCTGGTCGCTGTGGGCGGCAATCATCATCCTGTGCCGCGAGATCCTGGTCTCGGGCCTGCGCGAATATCTGGCGGCGCTGAAGGTCTCGGTACCGGTGACGCAGCTGGCGAAGTGGAAGACCACCATCCAGATGATCGCCATCGCCTTCCTGCTCGCCGGACCTGCCGGCGACAAGATCTTCCCGCTGACCACCCAGGTCGGGCTGGTGCTGTTGTGGATCGCCGCGCTGGTGACGCTTTACACCGGCTACGACTATTTCCGCGCCGGCCTCAAGCACATCATGGATGAGTAGCATGTCGACGAGGCTCATCTATTTCGCCTGGGTGCGCGAGCGGATCGGCAAGCCGCAAGAGGACGTCGAATTGCCCGCCGGCATCGAGACGGTGGCCGACCTGCTGCGCTGGCTGAAATCGCGCGGCGAGGAGTACGAACACGCGCTGCAATATCCTGACGTGATCCGCGTCGCCATCAACCAGGAACATGTCGAGCACCGCGAGAAGATATCAGGCGCGCGCGAGATCGCGCTGTTCCCGCCGATGACGGGTGGCTGAAATGCCCGGCGCGGTGGTGCCGACGGTGCGCATCCAGGCGGAGGATTTCGATGTCGCCGCCGAGATCGCCAAGATGACGCAAGGCCGCGCCGACATCGGCGCCGTGGTTACTTTCTCGGGTCTCTGCCGCGACGAGGCAGGCAGGCTCGCGGCACTCGAGCTCGAACATTATCCCGGCATGGCCGAGGCCGAGATCGGCCGCATCGCCACCGAGGCGGTTCACCGCTGGCCGCTGCAGGGGCTCACCGCCATCCATCGCCACGGCAGGATCGCGCCCGGTGAGAACATCGTGCTGGTGGTCGCTGCCTCCGCGCATCGGCAGGCGGCGTTCGAGGCGGCGAACTTCCTGATGGATTATCTCAAATCGCGCGCGCCGTTCTGGAAGAAGGAACATCACACCGACGGCTCGGCAGGCGGCTGGGTCGATGCCAAGGAGGCCGACGACGAGGCCGCCAGCCGCTGGAAGCAGGCCGTGCCGAAACGAAATTGATGCTTCGCGTCACCGCTGGAGGGCGAGGTTCACATCAACCCCGATCACCCCTCGGCCTCCCATCAGCCTTGTCAGTGCCGATCCAGTGATCGAGCGCAACCCGGCCGGGTCCCCACGCCATGATGCCGAGCGCCATCGCCGCCCAGGTGATGTGCAGCGGCCAGCCGTCCGGCACGGTGAGTTGTATGACCAGCGTCATCACGAGCAGGCCGAATGCCGCCAGTCGTGTCGCTAGGCCGAGAACGAGAAGAATTGGCAGCAGGATTTCCGCCGATCCTGAGGCGAACGCCACCAGCCCAGGCGCAGGAAAATCGTAGGGGCCGCCGGGCAGATGCAGCTTGAGCTCCGAGCTGAAAAGCAGCACGGCGACCTCGTTCAACTGCAAAAACCCGTCCCATTTGTTGACACCGGACCGCCAGAACGGGACAGCGAGGGCGCAGCGCAGGACGAGTTGCGTCAGCGAAGGTGTGGCACTCGTGCGCAGCGCGGCATTCACCCTCTCGACGAGGGTGGCAGTCCCTCGCGGCTCGGTGCTGGCGTTCCATCCATGGTTCGTCATGCTCACCCTCCCTGGTCTGCCGCTGTGAAGGCGCCTGCTTGCAGCAGGCCGGCAATGTTGGCGGCAAGGTCGAATTCGGCAGTTTCCGCAAATGCTGCCGCGGCCGCCGCGCCGAGCGGCTCGCCCGCCATTAGACGATCCAGAAAAGCTGCGCCGCCGGGCGGCAGGTGGCGAACAAAGACTTCGAGCCCGGGCCGCGTGACCAGCGCATCTTCAGGGCCGTCCGCCTCGATCCGCCCGACAGGGCGGTCGCGCCGGTTCGCCGCAAAGATCGTCACGACCGGATAGCGCGAGCGCATCGCACGCGTTGCCGGGTGTGGCACGAACACGGTATCGGCCAGCCGTTCAGGCGGGATCGAGCCCAGTGCTACGCAAGCCAGCGGTTCCGCGTCGGCGGCATGATAGGCGTCGAGCCAGGCCCGCTCCAAGCGCGCCACGTCAGCCAGCCATGGCATCGGCCGCGCATAGTCGTAGCGCTCGATGAAGTCGGGGAAGTCGTGGCCGTATTCGAACAGAAGCGGCGAAGTGGGTGGCGTTTCGCGGATATGGAAGCGCGCCATCGCCCGAAAGAAGTCCGGGCCGGTGATGCGCAGCGTCGCTGGAAAGCTGGCGGCCAGCGCATCGATCAGGCTGACCGTGACGTTGTTGCGGTAGACGGCGTATCGTTTGACCGCTGCCTTGCCGTTCGGCCCGGAGACAGCGTCAGGCGGGACACGGTCAGGATCGAGCAAACCGGCGGTGAATGCCGCGGCATAGTCGAACCGGTGGCCAAGATCGCCCGACTGGAGTTCATCCTGCGGCATGGGCTTTTCCGAACACTTGGTGGCTGTCGGCGTGATGGTCGAGAATTGCTTGGGCGGCGGCGGCCTCCGCCTTGAGCACCGGCCAGTCGGGAATGGCGCTGTCCCACTCGATCAGCGTCGGCAGCGGTCCGCATCGGCCGATGACGATATCGAAGAGCTTCCAGACCGCGTCGGCGACCGGACCGTCATGGCTGTCGATGAGCAGCAGGTCGCCCTCGTCATCCTCCTGCTCGGCGTGCCCGGCCAGATGGATTTCGCCGACATGATCGAGCGGGAAATCCGCGAGGTAGGAAAGGGCTGAATAGCCGTGATTGGTGGCCGAAACGAAGACATTGTTGACGTCGAGCAGCAGGCCGCAACCGGTGCGCTGCACCAGCGCGCCGATGAAATCCGTCTCGCTCATCGTCGATTCCGCGAAAAGGACGTAGGTCGAGGGGTTTTCGAGCAGGATCGGGCGGCCGATCGTCTCCTGCATTTCATCGATGTGATCCGCCACGCGCGAAACCGTTGCCGGCGTATAGGGCAGGGGAAGCAGGTCGTTGTAATAGGTGGTGTCGTGGGTCGACCAGGCGAGATGCTCGGAAACGAGCGCCGGCTCATAGCGGTCGACGAGCGCCTTGAAACGGCCGAGATGCACTTTGTCGAGCGGCCGCAGTCCGCCGATCGACATGCACACCCCGTGCAGCGAAACGGGATAGTCGCAGCGAATCCTGGCCAGCGCATCGTGCGGCGGACCGCCGGCCCCCATGTAGTTTTCGGCGTGGACCTCGAAGAAGCAGTCCTTTGGGCCGTCGCCAAGGATCGCGTGCAGATGCTCGTGCTTGAAACTGGTGCCGGCAAGGCCGGCGATCGGGTGCGCCGGAAAGCGCGAGGTTTTCGATATGCGGGATGCCGGGGCCAGTCCGTTCATCTTCATCTCCGCTTTCCGGGCAGCTTGCATTGCTTAGGACGGGATGTCGCGGGTCAGCGCCGTGGGCGAGCCCTTGCGGTCGCCGGGCAGGTCCATCGTCGTACAGGTGCCGCCGTCGACGAACTTCCAGGCGTTGCCCTGGTAATCGACAGTCGAGGTGCCTTGGCAGGTGGTGCCAGGTCCTGCCGCGCAGTCGTTCTGCCCCTTCAGGGCGACGCCAAAGCACTTCTCCTTGCCGGCATCCATCGCCGCCTTGGCCTCTGCCTCGGACAGCGGCGCGGCCGTCGCAAAAGAAGCAAGAGCCGTGGCAACGGCGCCGGCCAGGAAGGCCGCGCTCACGGTTGATCTTGTTGACATGATTTCACCTCCGATTGGGTTGTTGCGCGCGCCATTCCTCAAGCGCGCATTGGCCAGTTCGGTCCGGAGGTTCCCTGCGTTACATCTTTTTGGGACACGACTTCGTGATCGCCAGGGGACTTGGCGTGAGCAATATTTCGCCTGTCACCCCAAGGAGGCCGACCACAGGGCAACGAGCCGCCGGAAGGCACCGCCCTGTGAACAGCCCGTGTGGGGCGCCACGGAACCACCGCAATCCTGCGAGACCTTCCGACCAGTTTGGCGCATTATGGGGAGCAGGATCATGCTGGGCAGGATCGCCGAGTTCTTCATCTTCGGTGTCGTGCCGCTGGTCGTTGGTATACTGGTGGTGCCTGAGTTGTCCGTCGCCGCCGAGAAGACCCTGAAGGGCGAGGTGATGTATCGCGAGCGCATCGCTCTGCCGCCCAACGCCGTGCTTTCCGTGCAGCTTGCCGATGTCTCGCTGGCCGAAGCGACGGCCGCTGTCATCGGCGAGCGCAAGGTGGCGCCGGCCGGCCAGGTGCCGATCAAGTTCGAGATCAGCTTTGATCCCCAGGTGATCCGGCCCCATATGACCTATGCGCTGCGGGCGCGCATCACCGTCGACGACAGGCTGTTGTTCATCTCCGATATGCGCCACCAGGTCGATCCACTGAGCGACGCGCCGCAGACCATCATGCTGAAGATGGTGACGTCGAGCGAGCAGCCGGCGTCGGCCCCGGTGGTCGGGCAGATCTGGCTGATCGAGTATATCGACGGCATCGGTGTGATCGCCGAACCGCAGGCGACGTTCAGGATCGACGAGGCCGGCAAGGCCGGCGGCAGCGGGCCTTGCAACGTCTACTTCGCCACCGCCAAAGTCGATGGTTCGACGATTGCCATCAGTGACATCGGTTCGACCTTCAAGGCCTGCGCGCCCGAGACTATGGCCGAGGAAAAGGCGCTGTTCGAGGCGCTGGCCAAGGCGGCATCGTATCACGTCGACGCCGGCAAGCTCATCATCGTCGACAAAGACGACCGCGTCATCCTGCGCTTCAACGCCGCGAGCTGATAACCGGTTTCGGTTTTTGAGCATCATGCGCAGTTGGCGGGTGTCGGCGCCCGGCGTCTGGTGCCGGATCGCCGCAACGAAAAAGGCCGGCATTGCGCCGGCCTTTTGCATATGACGTGGTGACTTATCGGCTCAGCCGACGATCTCGGTGTCCGAGAACCAGTATTTGATCTCCTGCGCGGCGGTCTCCGGCGCGTCGGAGCCGTGCACGGAATTCTCGCCGATCGACAGCGCGTGCAGCTTGCGGATGGTGCCTTCGGCGGCGTTGGCCGGGTTGGTGGCGCCCATCACGTCGCGGTTTTTGGCAATGGCGTTCTCGCCTTCCAGCACCTGCACGACCGTTGGGCCCGACGACATCGACTCGACCAGTTCGCCGAAGAACGGACGATCCTTGTGCACGGCATAAAAACCTTCCGCCTCGCGGCGGCTCATCCACACCCGGCGCGAGGCGACGACGCGCAGGCCGGCTTCTTCGAGCATCTGGATGATGGCGCCGGTGAGATTGCGCCGGGTTGCGTCCGGCTTGATCATGGAAAAGGTGCGTTCGAGCGCCATGGGGTCGTCCTTGTGATAGAGAGTGGAATGCACGGTGGCGGGCTCTATACAAGCCGCCCGCCGGCTTGCCAAGGGGCTGGCGCTAATGCATCTCGCGCCAAAGTGCGCAGCGGATTTGCGTAACGACATCCATAAAAACAAGAACTTAAGCGCGTCGCCGACGTGCTTTAGCCGCCGCATAGCGTGTCGCCGTCGGCCAAAACCAATGTTGTCATAACTTCATCTCGATTGTCAGCTTGGCCGTGTCGCCAGCCCGAAGGCCTTCGCGGACCCGCACTGCCGTCTTGATCGGCAACAGCAGGCCGCCGGATTCTTGTCGGGAAACAGCGATGTTCGCCATCTCGTCTGGCCGATGACGGCTTCCACGCCAAGCGAGCCCCAGGGTCGTGCCATCCCCGCCATTGCCGTCTTAATCCGTGCACCAAGCTCCGGCGGCAGCGTCACGAAATGCCAGCCGCCCTTGCCTGGATAGACCCAGATCTCGGCCTGCACGTCGTAGCGAAGCATTTGTGCCCTTCCTCAGATCAAGGCCGTCACGGCTGGCTTTGCCATGGTGTCTTGTCGGCAACGCCGACGATCGGCGAAATCATCCTAATATCCATTCTCCCTGCAAGGGAGGATGGCAGCGTTGCCGTTGCACTACCGCCTTATCACCATCGAAGCGCGCCGGACTTCCCAGCCTTCTCGCTCCAGTTCCGGCACGCTGTGGTTCTCGCAGGGGTAGCCGACGCAGAAGTAACCGATCAGCGTCCACTCCGGCGGTGCATCCAGGATCGTCGCCATTTCGGCCGGGTCGAGGATCGAGACCCAGCCCATGCCTATTCCTTCGGCGCGCGCCGCCAGCCAAAAAGTATGGATCGCCATCACCGCCGAATATTCGATGGTCGCGGGCATGGTCAGGCGGCCGAGCCCATGTCCCTGTTGCGTCCCGCGGTCGGCGAAGACAGCGAATTGACAAGGCGCCTCGTTCAGGCCGGCAAGCTTCAGGCGCGCATAGAGCGCGGCGCGTTCGCCGCCGAACGACGCGAGCGCCTCCGCATTGCAGCGCTCGAAGCATGCCTTGACGGCGGCGCGGCATTCCGCGCTCTCGACCATGACGAAACGCCAAGGCTGGCTCAGCCCGACCGAGGGCGCAATGCTGGCGAGGTCAAGCAGCCGCTCTAGCGCGCCTTCGGGGAGCGGCGTCGGCCTGAATCGCCTGACATCCCGCCGCCACAGGAAGAGGTTGACCAGATCGGCGCGAAAATCGTCCGGGAATTCCGGGTCTGAGGTCATGGTGTCTCTTTGCTAGGGGAGTAGGGGAGTAGGGGAGTAGGGGAGTAAGGCAGTAAGCAGTAGGGCAGTAGGGCAGTAGGTATGCGCGCCGACGCCAACCTCGTTACTCCCTACTAACCTACTCCCTTACTCCCCTACTCCCCTATGAAGCCGCCGCCACCTTGCGGCCGAGCCCATCATGCAGGTCGAGACAGCGCTCGAACCACTGGGCCACCACATCGCTGTCGTCGAGCAACCGGTAGGGTGAGGCGATACGCGCCCATTGCAGCGCGCCGAAGACGATGTAGTCGGCAAACAGCGGTGATTGGCCGCCGATGAACGGCTGATAGGCAAGCATCGAGCGCAATGGTTCCAGCGAGGTACGGAAGGCACCAAGGCCGGCGTCCCGCGCCGCCACCACCTCTTCCAGTCTCTGGCCGAAGCGCTGCTCGCGGTTTTGGCGAAAATAGGCGGCGTTGGCCTCGTCCTGCATGGCGTGCAGGTCCATGATCGCCGCAGTGGTGACATAGGGGTGGATGGTCAGTTGCGACCAGCGTTCGACGAAGCGCGCCATCGCCTTGCCGCCGTCGCCGCAAAACAATGTCGGTCGCTCTGGATAGGCCTCGTCGAGATAGAGCGCGATGGCGAAAGAATCGGCGACCACCTTCTCGCCGTCGCGGATCACCGGAACGAGTTTGAAAACGCCGCCTTCAACTGTGGGCACTTCGAGAAAGCGTGTCGGCACGGTTGAGATATCGAGGCCCTTGTGGGCAAGCGCCATCGTCGCCTTCCAGCAATGCGGGCTGAACGGACGGGCGCCATCGCGTCCGACGAGATCATAGAGCAGAATGGTCATTGGCGGCAGCTTCCCTGCGGTCTACTAGAGCGACGTTGTGGGCCTTGCGGTAAGCACCCGGAACGGGGTCTCGCGGGCCGGAGAAAAAACGATGAAACAGCACTTCATGATGTTTGCGGCCTACAATCAATGGGCCAATAGCTGCATCTACGATGCCGCCGCCGATCTCGACGAGGAACATTTTCACCGCGACGTCGGGGTCTTCTTCGGCTCGATGATGGGCACGCTCAACCATGTTCTGACTGCCGATCGCATCTGGATGAGGCGCTTTACCGGCGAGGGCGACGCGCCGGCCAGGCTCGACACGGTCCTGCACCGCGCCCTGCCGGGCTTGCGGCTGGCGCGCGAGGCCGAAGACAAAAGGATCGTCGACTGGGTTGGGGCGTTAAGCGACAAGGCTTTGTCCGGCCGCTTCTCCTACATGACCGTCTCCGATATGCGCACCGTCTCGCAGCGGCTTGCGCCGGCGCTTGATCATTTCTTCAACCACCAGACCCATCACCGCGGCCAGGCGCACGCGATCCTGACCATTCTCGGCCGGCCTTCGGTGCCGCTCGACCTGACGCTGTTCCAGCGCAGCGAAGAGGGCCGCGCCTACGCCTGATTTCGGATTATCCGGGTCGAATTGACAGGAAAACCCGTCGAAGACGAACAGCATCTTCGGCGGGCCATAGTCGCAAAACAGGCCTGGCCAGTCAGGCGGCGTATCCGCCCTGGCCGCGGGAGATCGGCTTGACCGAGACTGCCGGCTGCGCCGAAGGCCAGAGAATGCCTGCCGAAACTGCGAAGGTGATCAGGGCGTCGCGCGCCGCCTCGGGCGAGATCTCGCCGGCGCGTGCCGCCTCGCAGGCCTTCACCGCCGCGCCATAGCTCAGGCGTCGCCGCGATGGCGGGAACTCGGTCAGGAACTCATGCATGTCGAACAGCGAAGCGATCATGCGCTTATGGCCGGCGCCGACGGTTACGGCGACCGGGGTGAAAAATGTCTTATCGTGCATTCTGGCCTCTCGAATTGGGCGGAGGTGACGGGCGGACGCCGCTCTCCGACCGGGGGTAGGACGCCCAGAAACGCGGATTGCGGCATCAGGTTCCATGTTGCCGAAATTTGATTTTTCGCCACCAGGCTCCCCGTGGCATGAGCGTCGTGCCGAAGAGCGGCCTATTTCCACATGTCGCGCATGCGGGCGCCAAGGTCGACGCGCACTTGCGGCTGGCGGCGCGGATCATCCCTGGCCTGGACGCTCGCCCACGATGTCTGTTCGAAGGCGCCGAGGATCGAGGCCGGGATGAAGCGGGTGCGCGAGGCGTAAACATGACGATCGCCGCGCGCCGCCTGGCCGTGGACGAAAAAGCGCTGCGGCATGACCAGGTGCAGGCCGTCCTTGGCCCGCGTCATCGCCACGTAGAGCAGGCGGCGCTCCTCGTCGATATCCTCCTTCGAGCCGACGGCGAGATCGATCGGGATGCAGCCGTCGACGGTGTTGAGCACGAAGACGTTCTTCCATTCCTGGCCCTTGGCCGAATGGATGGTCGACAGGATCAGATAGTCCTCGTCGCGATGCGGCGGCCCAGCCTCGTCGCTGGTTGCATCCGGCGGATCGAGGGTCAGCTCGGTGAGGAAACGCTCGCGCGAGGCATAGCCCGAGGCGATCTGTTCGAGCTGCAGAATATCGGCCCGGCGCGTCGTCGCGTCCTCGTGGATGCGGTCGAGATGCGGCTCATACCAGAGCCTGACCTGTTCGAGGTCAACAGGCCATTTTCCCGACCCGGCGCGAAGCTGCGAGAACAGCGCGACGAAACCCGGCCAGTCGTCGGCGGCGCGTTGCGGCGGGCGGTAGCGCGCCAGCCCCATCGCTTCGTCGAGCGACGTCGCCATGGTGTCGACGATCTGCGAAGCCGCCGAAGGGCCGATGCCGGGCAAAAGCTGCAGCACGCGAAAGCCGGCGACGCGGTCGCGCGGGTTCTCGGCGAAGCGCAGCACCGCCAGCACGTCCTTGACATGGGCGGCGTCGAGGAACTTCAGCCCGCCGAACTTGACGAACGGGATGTTGCGGCGCGTCAGCTCGATCTCCAGCGGCCCGCTGTGGTGCGAAGCGCGAAACAGCACGGCCTGCGCCTTCAGCGCCGTGCCGGCCTCGCGCTCGGTCAGGATCGCCTGACAGACGTAACTCGCCTGCTCGGCCTCGTCGCGGACGCTGACCAGCTTCGGCTTTTCGGTCGATTTGCGCTCCGACCAGAGGTTTTTGGTAAAGCGCTCCGAGGCCTCGCCGATCACCGCATTGGCGGCGGCCAGGATGGTCTCGGTCGAGCGGTAGTTGCGCTCCAGCATGACGATCTCGGCCGGCCGGGCGAACTGTTTTGGAAAGTCGAGGATGTTGCGCACTTCGGCGGCGCGAAACGAATAGATCGACTGCGCATCGTCGCCGACCACCGTCAGACCGGATCCGTCCGGCTTGAGCGCCGCGAGGATCGAGGCCTGCAGCCGGTTGGTGTCCTGGTATTCATCGACCAGCACATGGTCGAAACGCCCACCCAGATGCGCCGATATCTCCGGCTCGCCGGCCATCTGCGCCCAGTAGAGCAGCAGGTCGTCGTAATCGAGCACGTTCTGCGCCTGCTTGGCCTCGACATATCGGGCGAACAGCGCCTTAAGCTGTTCTGCCCACCCCGCGCACCAGGGGAACACCGAACCCAAAACTTCGCCGAGCGGCGCCTGCGCGTTGACGGCACGCGAATAGATCGCCAGGCAGGTGCCCTTGGTCGGAAAACGGCCTTCGGTTTTCGAGAAGCCGAGTTCGTGCCGGGCGAGGTTCATCAGGTCGGCCGAATCCTCGCGGTCATGGATGGTGAAGGCCGGATCGAGGCCGATCTCCAGCGCATAGTCGCGCAGCAGCCTGGCGCCGATGCCGTGAAACGTGCCGGCCCAGGTGAGAGCATCGGTGATGACGGAAGCGTCGCGGCCGAGCACCTCGCCGGCGATGCGTTCGACGCGCTTGGCCAATTCCAATGCGGCGCGACGCGAAAACGTCATCAAAAGGATGCGCCTCGGGTCGGCGCCCCTGACGATCAGATGCGCGACGCGATGCGCCAGCGTGCTGGTCTTGCCGGAGCCGGCCCCGGCGATCACCAGCAGCGGCCCGGCGACCTTGCCGTCGCCATGCTCGACGGCAACGCACTGCTCGGCATTCAGCTTCGCGAGATAGGCAGGCCGGAAGGTCGAATCACGGGCAGCGAGGTTCATTGCCCATCAAGCATCGTTTCTGCTTTGTTCGCAACGCTTTCGTACGTGCGTCCGATGCGTCCGATCCTGCTGGCGCACCACCGATGAACTGAAACTAGCGCTGCGGCTCGACGCCCATCGCCGCTGACTGCCGCGGCAGCGACTTGTCGTCATCGGGAGGCGGCAGCAACAGCGGATCGAAGTCGTCGGGCACCTCGTCGACGATTTCCCTGACGATGCGGTAGGCCACATAGACGGCCGCCCCGGCTATGAGCAGACGGATCATGATTTTCTCCATTGGTGTGGACCAACCGAGGAGCCGGCGTTTTGTTCCCCTCTCTCGTTTTGTTCCCGGGGTTCCAAAACGTCCCAAGCTCTTGCCGAGCGTGCAACCAAATCGGCACCGTCTCGTTTGCCCGGTGACAGGAGGTTGCGATGAACAAGCTCTCAACTTTGCTGGCCCCGACCTGGCTCGTTTTGGCCGCAGCGCTGGCAATCGCGGCTTGCGACAACAACATTCCACCGACAAAGGCTCCCGGCGCCGATCAAAACCCGCAGGTCGACCCTGCGCCCAACGCGACGCCAGGCGATGATCAACCCGCCGCGCCGCCGGCGCAGTGAAAGCTGTAGGAAAGATGGCCGGCGCCGCTTGGGAGGGGAGCGATGACGCCGGCCAGGCGGGTATCAGGTCCGCCGCACACCTAGACATAGCTGAGTCTTGCCCTTGCGTCATGACGCGATAGCCGAAGACGACCGCCTTGCACCGGCAATTGACTGACAAATGCGCAGTTTTCGGCTGCGAGAAGCCGATGCTCGCCAGGCGCCACGCCATCGCAGCGGTTGCCGGCCCAGCCCGGAGCTGGTCCGTTGATCCGGCGAGGCCGGCGATCGGATCAATCGTCTTCTTTCTCCGCCCGCGGCACCGGGCAACCTGCCGCTGGCGGCCATTTTCATGCGTTATGCGGCCAACCGCCGCTCGAAGTCTTGCGAAGCGCTGACGTCCCGTGCAAAAGCGCGGCCATGCTGATCATCAACGACCTTTCGCTCCGCATGGCCGGACGCCTGCTTCTTGACCATGCCTCGCTGACTTTGCCGGCCGGCAGCAAGGCAGGGCTTGTCGGCCGCAACGGCACCGGCAAGACCACTTTGTTCAAGGCGATCACCGGCGACCTCGCCTCCGAGACCGGCTCGATCGGTCTGCCGAAGAACACGCGCATCGGCCAGGTGGCGCAGGAGGCTCCCGGCACCGAGGAGCCGCTGATCGAGATCGTGCTCAAGGCCGACCTCGAACGCTCCGCATTGCTCGATGAGGAATCGACGGCGACCGATCCGCACCGCATCGCCGACATCCACATGCGGCTGGCCGATATCGACGCCCATTCGGCCGAGTCTCGTGCCGCCACCATCCTCGCCGGCCTCGGCTTCGACGACGCCGCCCAGCGGCGGCCGGCCTCGTCGTTCTCCGGCGGCTGGCGCATGCGCGTCGCACTCGCCGCGGTGCTGTTTGCCGAGCCCGATCTGCTGCTGCTCGACGAGCCGACCAACTATCTCGACCTCGAAGGCACGCTGTGGCTGGAAAACTACGTGTCGAAATACCCGCACACGGTGCTGCTGATCTCGCATGACCGCGACCTGCTCAACCGCGCCGTCAACTCGATCGTCCATCTCGACCAGAAGAAGCTGACCTTCTGGCGCGGCGGCTACGACCAGTTCGAGCGCCAATACACCGAGCAGCGCGAATTGCAGGAGAAGGGCAGGGTCAAGCAGGAAGCCGCACGCAAGCACATGGAGTCCTTCGTCGAGCGCTTCCGCGCCAAGGCTTCCAAGGCGAGACAGGCCCAGTCGCGCATCAAGGCGCTGGAGAAGATGAAGCCGATCGCCGCGATTGTGAACGACAACGTGCGGCCGTTCTCCTTTCCCGAGCCGGTGAAGACGGTGGCCTCGCCGATCATTGCGCTCAACAACGTCAATGTCGGCTATGTCGAGGGTGAGCCGATCCTGAAGAAGATGACGCTGCGCATCGATGCCGACGACCGTATCGCACTGCTCGGCGCCAACGGCAACGGCAAGTCGACCTTCGCCAAATTGCTGTCCGGCCGCCTGCAGCAGGAGACCGGGACCATGACGGTGGCGCCCGGCCTGAAGGTGGCGATCTTTGCCCAGCATCAGCTCGACGATCTCCGACCGAGTGAAAACGCCTATGAGCATGTCCGCCGGCTGATGCCGGAAGCACCGGAATCGAAGGTGCGCGGCCGTGTCGCCCAGTTCGGACTGACCACCGAAAAGATGAACACCGCCGCCAAGGACCTGTCGGGCGGCGAGAAGGCGCGGCTGTTGATGGGCCTGTCGGCGTTCGAGGGGCCAAACCTGTTCATCCTCGACGAACCGACCAACCATCTCGATATCGACAGCCGTGAATCGTTGATCCATGCGCTGAACGAGTTTCCCGGCGCCGTCATCCTGATCTCGCACGACCGCCATCTGCTCGAGGCAACGGCCGACCGGCTGTGGCTGGTCAAGGACGGGACGGTCAATCCTTTTGACGGGGACCTCGATGACTACAAGACGCTGGTCACCGGCGTGGCCGGCGACCGCCGCGGCAAGCGCGAGGCCGAAAAGGCCTCGAAGGCCGACCGCCGCCGTGACGCGGCGGCGCGCCGCGCCGCCTTCGAGCCGCTGGCCAAGGAGATCCGCGCCACCGAAGCGCTGATGGACCGCATTCGCAAGCGCATCGACTTGATCGAGGACGAACTCGCCAATCCGGCGGTCTACGAAAAGGACCCGTCGACGGCGACACGGCTGGCCAAGGAGCGCTCGCAACTGGCCCAGACACTGGCCGGCCATGAGGAAAAATGGCTGTCGATGTCGGCGGAATACGAGGAAGGCACGGCGGAGTAGGGGAAGCGTAATCTCCCCCCTTGTGGGGGAGATTGGCTAATCATCTGGCCCTACAGCTGGTCGTCAGAAGTTAGTTTGGGGCACGCCAAGCTCAGGATCGGCTATTCGGCCTGTCTGCATGTTTGGCCGTCGACCGCTCGACAGCAAGCGCATCGGCCGCGTCCACGGCGCCAAGGCCAATACGTATACATCAGGCGTCATCGGCGCCAAGGTCGCCCGCTACGCCGCCGCGTCCATAATCCCGAGCGCTTGCTGAGCCACTGGTGCGCTTGGCGTCAGCACCTGATGGCTGCTGACGGCGTCGAATGCACGTGGGCACAAGCGAAGCGCGGCCTCGGTAACATTTCCGCGAGCCTGTAACGTTCGCCGTCGCTGGCGCGAACAACGGACCGTATCCTCATGTCCGCCATGGCGGGATTACTTGCCCGCCGACACCTTCAGGAGTCAAGAAATGCTAGACCGTCGCACCTTCCTCATCGGCCTGACCGCAATATCCGGCCTCGCCTCGGCTCCGGCGGCGCTGGCTGCCAGCCGCATGGCCTACACACGGCAGGCCTTCGAAAAGGCGCAAAAGGCAGGCAAGCCGATCCTGGTCGAGATCACCGCCAGCTGGTGTCCGATCTGCAAGGCGCAGAAGCGGGTGCTCGGCAAGTTGCTGCCTGCGCCCGAGCACGCAGACCTGGCCGTTTTCGAAGTCGATTTCGATTCCCAAAAAGAGGTTGTTCGGGCTCTTGGTGCGCGGATGCAGAGCACGCTGATCACCTTCAAGGGCGCAACGGAAGTCGGTCGGCTTGTTGGCGTGACCAAGGCGGATGCCATCAAGCAATTGCTTGATAAAACGATCTGAGCGGCGGAGATGCTACTCGGCTTCATATTTTCGTTCCTGGCCGGGGTGCTGTCGACGCTGTCGCCATGCGTGCTGCCGCTGATCCCGATCGTGCTCGGTGCTGCCGTCAGTCAGCATCGCTATGGCCCCATCGCGCTGGCCGCAGGACTTGCCATATCCTTCACGGCCATAGGGCTTTTCGTCGCCACGATCGGGTTCTCCGTCGGGCTTGACGGCGGTGTCTTTCGCAGCGCCGCCGCAGTTCTGATGCTCGTCCTCGGCACGATATTGATCGTGCCGCCACTCCAGGCGCATATCGCGGTTGCGGCCGGTCCGGCCGGCAACTGGGTCGAGCAGCGGTTTGGCGGCTTTTCATCCGTTGGCCTTTGGGGGCAGTTCGGCGTCGGTCTGTTGCTCGGCGCGGTGTGGAGCCCTTGCGTTGGCCCGACTCTCGGTGCCGCTTCCGTCCTTGCAGCGCAGGGCCAAGACCTTGGCCAGGTTGGGGTCACCATGGTCCTGTTTGGTCTCGGTGCTGCCGTGCCGTTGCTGATCCTCGGACTACTGTCCCGCGAGACCTTGCTGAGTTGGCGCAGCCACATCGCCAGCGCCGGCAGCGGGCTGAAGGTCGCCTTCGGCGTCTTGCTGGTGATGACCGCCGCCGCGATTCTGTCTGGGTTCGACAAGGCGTTGGAAACCGCACTCGTCAACGCTTCGCCCGAGTGGCTGACGGCGTTGACGACGCAGTTCTAACGGCTCCGCGCTGGTGGTCGCCAGATTTTCAGCTTGCCTCAGCAAGGAGAAGCAAGTTAGCGCTGCATCTGGCCCTACACGCCGTGTCCGGAACCCGCTAATCTCGCCCCATGAATCAGCACGCCAAGCTCAGGATCGGCCATTCGGCCTGTCCGCATGATTGCCCGTCGACCTGCGCGCTCGAGGTCGAGCTGCTCGACAGCAAGCGCATCGGCCGCGTCCATGGCGCCAAGGCCAACAGCTACACGGCTGGCGTCATTTGCGCCAAGGTCGCCCGTTATGCCGACCGCGTCCATCATCCCGACCGCTTGCTGAAGCCGCTGATCCGGGCGGGCGCCAAGGGTGAGGGCCTTTGGAAGGACGCGAGCTGGGAGGCCGCACTCGACTTGGTCGCCGAAAAATTCATCGCGGCCGAGGCAAGATACGGCTCGGAGACGGTCTGGCCCTATTACTATGCCGGCACGATGGGACTGGTGCAGCGCGATGGCATCGAGCGGCTGCGCCACGCGAAAAAATATTCCGGCTTCTTCGGTTCGATCTGCACCAATCTGGCCTGGACCGGCTGGATGATGGGGGCCGGCGCGCTGCGCGGTCCTGACCCGCGCGAGATGGCCAAGTCCGACTGCGTGGTGGTCTGGGGCACCAATGCCGTGGTCACCCAGGTCAATGTCATGACCCACGCGATCAAGGCGCGCAAGGAGCGCGGCGCCAAGATCGTCGTCATCGACGTCTACGAGAACGCGACGATGAAGCAGGCCGATCTCGGCCTGGTGCTGAAGCCCGGCACCGACGGTGCGCTGGCCTGCGCGGTGATGCATGTGCTGTTCCGTGACGGCATGGCCGACCGCGCCTATTTGGCAAAATACACCGACGATCCGCACGGTCTGGAAGCGCATCTTCAGACGAGGACGCCGCAATGGGCGGCTGATATCACCGGGCTTTCCGTCGATGAGATCGAGGCCTTCGCCCGTCTCGTCGGCACGACCAAGAAAACCTATTTCCGCCTCGGCTACGGTTTTTCGCGGCAGCGCAACGGCTCGGTCAACATGCATGCCGCCGCCTCGATCGCCGCGGTCACCGGCTGCTGGCAATATGAGGGCGGCGGCGCCTTCCATTCCAATTCGGGCATCTTCAAACTGAACCAGGAACTGCTGGAAGGCACGCGGATGCGCGACCCGGCGATCCGCCACCTCGATCATTCGCGCATCGGCCCGGTGCTGACCGGCGCTGAGGATGCGCTCTATGGCGGCCCACCGGTGACGGCGCTGCTGATCCAGAACACCAATCCGGTCAATGTCGCGCCTGAGCAGCGGCTGGTGAAGCAGGGCTTTTTGCGCGACGACCTGTTTTCCTGCGTGCACGAACAGTTCATGACCGACACCGCAAAACTCGGAGATGTCGTGCTGCCGGCGACGATGTTTCTAGAGCATGACGATGTCTACAAGGGCGGCGGCAATCAGCACATCACGCTCGGGCCGAAGCTGATCGACCCGCCGGAAGGGCCGCGCAGCAACCATTTCGTCATCGAGGAACTCGGCAAAAGGCTCGGTGTTGGCGACAGGTCTGGCTTCGGCATGACCGAGCGGCAGCATATCGACATCATTTTGGGCAAGCGCGGGCTGGGCAGTTTTTCGAGCCTCAAGGAACAAAAGTGGCTCGATTTGCAGCCGGCTTTCGAAGCGGCGCATTTTATCGACGGCTTCGGCCACGCGGACGGAAAATTCCGCTTTCGCGCCGACTGGACCGAACAGGCGGCGCCCAACCGGCCGCCGAAAAGCATGGGCCTGTTCGGGCCGGTGGCAAGCCTGCCGGAATTTCCCGACCATGTCGATCTGATCGAGGTGGCGGATGCTGCGCATCCGTTCCGGCTGGCCACTTCGCCGGCGCGCAATTTCCTCAACTCGACTTTTTCCGAGACGCCGGTGTCGATGGCCAAGGAGGGCCGGCCGGAACTGCTTTTGCATCCGGATGATGCGGCAGTCTATGGGCTGGCCAATGGCGACCGCGTCGAGATCGGCAATGCGCGCGGCGAAGTTGTGCTGCACGCAAGATTGTTCGATGGCGTCAAGCGCGGCGTCGTGGTGGCCGAAGGCATCTGGCCCAACAGCGCCCACGAGCGCGGCGAGGGCATCAACGTCCTGACCGGCGCCGACGCGCCGGCGCCCTATGGCGGTGCGGCGTTCCACGACAACAAGGTGTGGCTGCGCCCGGCAAAGTGAAGCGTCGGAACGATAAGCCCAACCAACCGTTTTTGCGTGGCGGTGGAGACATGGTGATGGCAGAAGCGTTGGCAGCGCCGGCCCCCGTTGGAAGGACGCTTTCGCCCGGCGAACTCGTGACCACGATGGCGCATTTTCATCGCGCCGAGATTCTGCGCATGACGGGGTGGCGCGACCGCCTGGACCGGACGAGCAATTGGGCGATAACGGTCGTCGCGGCAATGTTGTCCATCTCGCTTTCGACGGCCAGCGCGCATCACGGCGTACTGCTTTTTGCCATGCTGCTTGTCCTGTTGCTGCTGTGGATAGAAGCGCGGCGATATCGCTTCTTCGACGTTTACCGGGCCCGAGTGCGCCAGTTCGAACGGCACTATTTCGCGCAGATATTCTCGCCGCAGCCGGACTTCGCGTCCGATTGGCTGTTGGTCGTCGGCGAAAGTCTGCGCACTCCAAAATTCCTCATTTCGCAACGAGCGGCGTTGGCGCGCCGTCTGCGTCGAAACTACATCCACATGCTGCTGATCCTGCTGTTGGCCTGGATCCTGAAACTGTCGACCCCCAGTCTTCTAACCGAAGGTGTCCGCATCGACTTCGTCAGTTCGGTGCGCGAGGCGGTTGCCGGCGCTGCTCTGGGGCCCATTCCCGGCCTGGTCATCGTCGTGCTGGTCGCCGCCCTCTATGCCGGCCTGCTGGTCACGGCGTTCCTGACCGCCAGCGACGACGGCGAGCTCTCCTTTGGCGACGTGCACGTCTAGGGCGGCAGCGCAAAACCGGTAGATCCGCGATTTCATTTGTGCAGGAAATCGACCGATCGGTTCGTTTTTTGTTGACGCATTGTGCAAGACCAAGTGAACGTCGGCTCAGCAAATGGCCAGGCCACGCGGCAGAAATATTCGCCTAACGCATTGAGAAGAAAGTCAAAGATTGTGCGAAGGAAGCCTTTTGACGGATTTCAAGCAGCCGGTTCAGGGCGTAGCCGGAACATCTTTGTGATTGGAAACTGCTGCAGGGCCAACCCACCTCGGGGTGGTCCGAGCGACGCGAAATCCTCCCAAGGCACGCCACCAGACGGACAACAACACTGAAAGTATGAAAGTACTGGAGTACCTGAAATGACCAAGATTGCTCTCACCGCTGCGGCCATCCTCATTGCCACAGGCAGCGCCTTTGCCGGCAGCGACCACTATGGTTCGGACGGCGCCAACCAGCCGGCCGCGCCTGTTGGCAATGCGGCTGTTGGAAATATCGACAGCACGTTCACGGGTTCGATTCGCAAGCCGTTTACGGCGGAGCACAATACCGTCAATACCAACGCGACGACCCAGCCCGGCACGACTGAACCGGTCGTGCCTCAGTCCGGCCGGGGCAACTGGGGCCGCTAAACCCTCAAGCTGCGGAACGCAAAGAGCGGCGGGCTTGGCCCGCCGTTCTTGCTTTTGCATATCAAGTCACAGCCCTCGTTTAGCGCAGATCCTTCGGCCAAACGCAGTGTGTCAGCCGCGCATCGCCGAGGGCCAGCCGTGCCCAGTCACCGTCGAAAAGGAAGCGGACAAGAGCCGCTGTCGGGAATTTTTCTTCAAGCTTATTGAGTGCCGCGGCATCCGACCCGGCGCCGGCAAGTCGGCGCGCGAATTCCTCCAGGCCGGGATTATGGCCGAGCACCAAGAGACCGCTCGTTGCCGCATTTGCCTGCCGTACCTTGGCGAGAACGTCTGCCGCACTGGCCTCGTAGAGCGCCTGGACGAATTTGGCCGGCGTTTTCGCGGGTAGTTCCGCCGAAACCAGCCGCCATGTGTCGCGACTGCGCAGCGCCGGCGATACCAGCGCCAGATCGGGCAGCCAGCCCTGGCTGGCCAGTTCGCGACCGACCAGCGGGGCGGCCTTCAGCCCGCGCCCGGAAAGCGGCCGGTCGAAGTCGATGAGGTCAGGATCGTCCCAGCTCGACTTGGCGTGACGCAGAAGAAGGAGTTGCTTCATGAGTTCAATTTAAGACCAAGGAATGTCGGGCTGAAAGTCTTTCCCATATCCGCCGCCATGTTTTGTGCCCATGGCGGTATCAAGGTCGCCCAAAGCGCCACGCTGACCTTTTCGACTGTCGCCATCAACCTGTCTCCTTGCCAACATGGTAGCAACATTTGCTACCATGTTGGCAAGGATGGTTCTCAGGGAGTGATGCGCGCCAGATGCTCGAGGTCGGTCTCCTCGCGCAGCGGATCGGGCGCCATGATCACGGAGGTGCTGTTGTCGGCATCGTCGGCGAAGTGGGCAAGCACGGTGCGGCCGCCTTCCATCCGCGCCTTGCCTTCGGCGACCAGCCCGAGCGCCAGCGGATAAAGCCGGTGCTCTGCCTTCAGCACGCGCGCGGCGAGCATGTCCTCATTGTCGCCGACCATCACCGGCACGGCGGCCTGAGCGATGATCGGGCCGTCATCCATGTCGAGCGTGACGAAATGCACCGTGCAGCCATGGATGCGCATGCCCGCGCGCAAGGCGCGCGCATGCGTATCCAGCCCCTTGAAGGCGGGCAGCAGGGCAGGGTGGATATTGATCATCCGGCCCAGCCATTTCTCGACGAAGCGCGCGCCGAGAATGCGCATATAACCGGCCAGCGCCACGATCTCGGCGCCGAACGAGACAAGTGCGGCGTCGATCGCCCCGTCATGCGCTTCCTTGCTGCTATAGTCGGCCCGCGAAATCACCTTGGTGGCGATGCCGCGCGCCGCCGCGATGCCGAGACCGGCGGCATTGGCCCGGTCGGAAATTACGCCGACGATCTCAGCCGGATAACCCGGATAGGTGGCCGCGGCGATCAGCGCCGTCATGTTGGAGCCGCGTCCCGAAATCAGCACCACGGTGCGTTTGCGCATGCTCATAGGCCGATCGCGCCCCGATAGATCACCCCGGCGTCGCGACGCGGCACGATGCGGCCGATTGGCGTCACCGTCTCGCCGGCCTCCTGCAGCACGGCCGCAACCTGTGCCGCCTGGCCGGAGGCGACGGCGAGGATCATGCCGACGCCGCAGTTGAAGGTGCGCATCATCTCGTCGGGCGCCACGCCGCCGGTCTTGGCCAGCCATGAGAACACCGCCGGCACTTCGATGGCGTCGAGGTCGAGCTCGGCCGAAAAATCCTTCGGCAGGACGCGCGGGATGTTTTCCGGGAAACCGCCGCCGGTGATATGGGCCAGCGCCTTGATGCCATGCGTGTTACGGATCGCCTTGAGGATCGACTTGACGTAGATGCGGGTCGGCTCGAGCAGCGCCTCGGCCAGCGTGGCTTCATCGTTGAAGGGCGCTGGATCGGTCCACGCAAGGCCGCTGGTGGCGACGATGCGGCGGACCAGCGAAAAGCCATTTGAATGCACGCCCGACGAGGCCAGCCCCAACAGCACGTCGCCCTCGACGATATCGTCGGTCGGCAGCAACTGGCCGCGTTCGGCCGCGCCCACGGCAAAGCCGGCGAGGTCGTAGTCCTTGCCGTGATACATGCCGGGCATTTCCGCCGTCTCGCCGCCGATCAGCGCGCATCCGGCCTGCCGGCAGCCCTCGGCGATGCCGCCGACGATCGCCGCACCGTGGTAGGGGTCGAGCTTGCCAGTGGCGAAATAGTCGAGGAAGAACAATGGCTCGGCGCCCTGCACGACGATGTCGTTGACGCACATGGCGACGAGGTCGATGCCGATCGTGTCGTGCTTGCCGGCATCGATGGCGATCTTCAGCTTGGTGCCGACGCCGTCATTGGCGGCGACCAGCACCGGGTCGGTGAAGCCGGCGGCCTTGAGGTCGAACAGGCCGCCGAAGCCGCCGATCTCGCCATCGGCGCCCGGCCGGCGCGTCGCGCGCACCAGCGGCTTGATCTTCTCGACCATGAGGTTGCCGGCATCGATGTCGACACCCGCCTCGGCATAGGTGAGCCCGTTCTTGCGCTTGCTCATCACTCTTTCCTGCTTTCCGGGGCTCTTCGCATGAACGGCTGCGCCTCGCAAGGATAACGGCTGGCTCAGGCATTTTCGGCATCACAAAATCGTGGACAGAGGCCTCAGGCAAATCTCCAACATTGGCGATGGCGAAGGCCTTGAAGATAGCCAATCTCTTCCCACGAGCGGAGATTGGCAGCATCTGCGTCGCTCTGACTTGCCGTAGCCTCTCATCTCTATCATGTATCATCAAAACAGAAGCGACGGGACATGCGTTTGACCATCCCCAACATGATCACGATCATGCGTTTCGTGCTGGTGCCGGGCGTGGTGCTGGCCATGCTGCAGGGGCGCTGGGACTGGGCTTTCGCCGGCTTCCTGATCGCCGGCATTTCCGACGGCGTCGACGGCTTCATCGCCCGCCATTTCAACCAGTTTTCGCAGCTTGGCGCCTATCTCGATCCGATGGCCGACAAATTGCTGCTGGTCTCGGTGTTCGTGGTGCTGGGCTTCATCGGTGAATTGCCGCTGTGGCTGGTCGTCACCATGGTGTCGCGCGATGCGCTGATCGTCTGCGCCGTCGTTTTGTCCACCGTCATGGCCCACCCGGTCGAGATGAAGCCGCTGTTCGTGTCGAAGGCCAACACCGCCGTCCAGATCGGGCTGGCGGCGGTGGTGCTGGGCGAACTGGCCCTCGCCGTCGATCTCGATCCGCTCAGGCCGGTGCTCATATTGCTGTCCGGGGTCTTGACCGTGGCTTCGGCCGCGGCCTATCTCGTGGCTTGGCTGAGGCATATGAGCGGCTATGGCGAAGGCTCCAAACCGGATACCTGACCAGAACATCGACGCGGCAGCCGAAGCTGCCGCTGCCGATGCGGCCGCGTCCGGCGTGTTTCGGCGCCAAATCCGCTTCTGGCTGATCAGCGCCATCATCCTCGCGGTCTTCCTCTATGTCTTCAGCGGCATCTTGCTGCCGTTCGTCGCCGGCATGGTGCTCGCCTACTTTCTCGACCCGGTCGCCGACCGGCTGCAGCGGCTCGGCCTGTCCAGGCTGATGGCGACGATTGTCATCCTGTTTGCCTTCATCGTCGTTCTGGTGCTGGCCTTCGTCATCCTCATTCCGGTGCTGGCTTCGCAGATGGCCGATTTTGCCAGCAAGCTGCCGGAATACCTGACCCGGCTGCAGAGCCTGATCACCAGCTTCGATCCGAGATGGCTGGAAGAGCAATTCGGCGTCGACGCCAATGGCCTGCGCGAAGGGTTGAACTCGCTGCTGACCTCCGGCTTCGGCCTGCTGACCACGGTGTTCACCTCGATCTGGAGTTCCGGCGTGGCGCTGGTCTCGGTGGTCAGCCTGTTCGTCGTCACGCCCGTCGTCGCCTTCTACATGCTGCTCGACTGGGATCGCATGGTGACGATTGTCGACAGCTGGGTGCCGCGCGATTATGTCCAGACCGTCAGGGCGATCGCCAACGACATTAACACCGCCACCGCCGGCTTTGTGCGCGGTCAGGGCACGCTGTGCCTGGTACTGGGTGCCATGTACGCCACCGGGCTGACGCTGACCGGTCTGAATTTCGCCATCCTCATCGGCCTGTTCGCCGGTCTGATCTCCTTCATCCCCTATGTCGGCTCGCTGACCGGGCTGGTGCTGGCCGTCGGCGTCGCCTTCGTCCAGTTCTGGCCGGACTGGACCATGGTCGCGGCGGTGGCCGGCGTGTTCTTCGTCGGCCAGTTCATCGAGGGCAACATCCTGCAGCCGAGGCTGGTGGGAAAAAGCGTCGGCCTGCATCCGGTGTGGCTGATGTTTTCGCTGTTTGCCTTCGGCGCGCTGTTCGGCTTCGTCGGCTTGCTGATCGCCGTGCCTGCCTCGGCTGCCGTTGCCGTCCTGGTGCGCTTTGCCATCGCCCGCTATCTCGAGTCGCCGCTCTACAAGGGCCACAGCACCGAACCTGTGCCGCCGCTGCCGGCGCGTCGCCGCGGGAGCGGTGGGCCGCGCAGTTGAGCCAGATGCCGGACAACAGGATCGACCCGCCGCGCCAGTTGCCGCTCGATCTCGGCCACGGCACCGGTTATTCGCGCGACGAACTCGTCGTCTCAGGCACCAACAGCCAGGCGGTGGCGCTGGTCGATCGCTGGCCGGACTGGCCGTCGCCGGTGGTCGTGCTCGCCGGCCCCGCAGGCTGTGGAAAAACCCATCTGGCGTCGATCTGGCGCGCCCGCGCCGGCGCGGTGAAGGTCGACGCCGGTCGGATCGGCGACTGCATGGCGAGCCTCGGCGCGCGGCCGGCCCTGATCGATGATGTCGATGCCGGTCCGGTCGATGAAGAGGGGCTGTTCCATCTGATCAACGCGGTGCGCGCGGCCGGCTCGACCTTGCTCTTGACCGCGCGGCGCTTTCCGTCCGCCTGGGGTGTCATGCTCCCCGACCTCGCATCGCGGCTGAAGGCGGCGGCGATGGTCGAGATCCACGAGCCCGACGATCTCTTGCTGGCCGGTGTCATCACCAAACTATTCGCCGACCGCCAGGTCGAGGTCGAGCCGCATGTCGTGCAATATCTGGTGCGCCGCATCGAGCGCTCGCTGGCCACCGCGATGCGCGTGGTCGAGCGGCTCGACCGCACGGCACTGGAACGCAAGACGCCGATCACGAGGGCGCTCGCCGCCGAAACCGTCAGCGCCATGGACGAGGGGCAGGGCGAGTTCGAGATTTAGGCGGTGGGAGAACTTCCCTTCTCCTCTGTTGAGGGCTTTGCACGGGGGCCGAAGTTTGGCGCAGATGGCGCATGGGGCGTTTTTTGAAACGCAATCAGGCCACATTGGCCCGGTTGCAGGCCTCGTGGGCCCAATTGGCCCCCCCTCGGCGGATTTTGGGCAGACTCCGCCCCCTCATGCCGGCTTCCTCACCGGGAAGAGGACGGCGGCCGCCCG
>NZ_JBVVQR010000029.1:0-72953 GCF_055811535.1 Mesorhizobium sp. WSM4816
TGAGAAAGCCTCTAGCACTCATTTTCGAGGACGAGCCGATGATCGTCGTTGACATCGAGGCGTCACTTAAACAGGCTACCGTCCGGACCTGCCGATAGTCGCAGGAAATCCTTGGGAGCGCGAGCCCAGAACAGCCGGTGAACGAGTTGCTACGCTTTTTGCAACGCAACGCTACGGTACCGGACAGGACGACGCGGCACGAACGGCGCTGCTGGGTCTTTAAATGCTTGATAGACAAGGCTTTGCGGGTACGCGGCGGGATGGGCAGGGATGGGTGGTAGCGAATTTCAAGACCGGTGCCTTAAACCGCTCGGCCATCCCTCCATCGTGATTTTTCAACCACCTGGATGCTCGTCCTGATCGCAACGCGTACGCTGTGGGCACGCCTCGGAGATCGTTCGCGCTTCATTGCTCTAGTGCGCCCTATGAAGTCCTGTCAACCGGCTGTTGCCGGTTCCTGCCAGGGGCAGGGCACGGGTGCTTGACGGCGGGGCTTGAGCCGGACGAGCAGCGCTGCGCCGAAGCTCGAAACGCCGTGATTTTTCACTAGCATCGCCGGGGCGGCTTGCGCCACAATCTCGCCCGGTTCCGACCATAATCGGTTAATACGGTGATAAACAATTCCTGTGCACAAGGGATTGCGAATCAAGGTGGCGCTGGAATTGTCGGGTAGGTTCTTGGCCCTGCCGACGTTCAAGTGGCGACGCCTTTGTTGAGAGGGGACAATCGAAAAATGCCAAGCACGACGCGCCCGCGTCTTCGTCGCGCTTCCGCTTTCGCGTTGTGTGCCCTGTCGGCTGCCTTGCTGGCGGCTTGCGCGGCACCGCCACAGCCGAAGGCAATGGTCAACAAGAAGCCTCGCTCCAAGGAATATTTTGCCGAATCCGAATATGGCGTAAAAGCCAGCCCGCGCGTTACCTTCAAGATGTCGGGCCTGCAGCGTGGCGGCGGACGCGATCAGCTCGGCAAGCCCTATCAAGTGCGCGGCAAGTGGTATTATCCGAAGGAAGACAAGCGCTACGCCAAGAAGGGTCTCGCCTCCTGGTATGGCGAAGCCTTCCACGGCAGGCTGACGGCCAACGGCGAAGTCTACGACATGACACATCTGACCGGCGCGCATCCGACAATGCCGCTGCCGAGCTATGCGCGGGTCACCAATCTGAAGACCGGCAGCTCGGTCGTCGTGCGCGTCAACGATCGCGGTCCTTACCATGACGGGCGCATCATCGATGTGTCGAAGCGCGCCGCCGAAATGCTCGACTATGCCAATATCGGCACGGCCAAGGTGAAGGTCGAATATGTCGGACGGGCGCCGCTTCATGGCAATGACGAACACTATCTGATGGCCTCTTACCATCCCGGCAACAGGGCGCCGGATCCGTCGGACGGCCTGCCCACCGGCGTCATGATCGCCATGAATGGACCATCGCCGAGCACGGCGTTGGCCGCAGCCGCTGCCTTTCCCGGTCAGTTGACGAATTCCGCATCGGCACAGCCTGTCGTGGCGGCGCAGACGCCGGCCGCTGGCAGCGTGACGCTGCCCGATTTCGGGCCGATCGTGCCGGAACGGCCGCAGATCAATCTGCCGCCGCAATCGCCGTTCAGGGTAGCGACGCTGTCTTACGCGAGCGAACGCGTGCAGCGCGCCTCCACTGTCTTTGCCGCGCTGGATGGCGCCGGTATGTCGCCTGCCGAAATCCTTCAATCGTGGAAGCGGCAAGTTCCTTCGGCCGCCTTGACCACGGCCTATATCGCGGCGGGCTCGTTCGAGGATGCCGCCGAGGCGCAGCAGGTGGCAACCCAGCTTTCCGGCTTCGGCAAGACCGAAATCCAGCGCTCCGAATTCGAGGGCAAGGACTGGTATTCGGTCAATCTCTATCCGGACGGCCATGGCAGCCTGGACGACATGCTGCAGGCGGCATGGTCGCATGGCGCGCCGGACGCGCTCGTGGTTCGGAATTGACCGGCAAAACCTGAAGTTTTGCCCAGTTGTCCGTTACTTGTCCGTTGCGCCGTTGATCGGCCGGGACAAAGCCTGATAGAGCTTGCGCAGAAATACCGGCTGACAGGTCGAACTTCTCATGAAATTTCGCTTCGCCGCGCCTCTCGCCGGGCTTCTGGGTTTTGGCCTCCTGCTGCTTTCGCTGGCTCCGGCCGCGGCGCAGCTTTTCGAAACCAAGGCCGCGCAGGCCTTCATGATCGATGCTGAAACCGGAACGGTGCTGTTTTCCAAGGATGCCGACAGGCCTATACAGCCGGCCTCGCTGGCCAAGCTGATGACGATGGAGGTGGTTTTCAACGCCATCAAATCGGGGCGCGTGACGCTCGACGATACGTACGTGGTGAGTGAGAACGCATGGCGCACCGGCGGCGCGCCATCCGGAACGTCGACGATGTTTGCCCAACTCAAGTCGACGATCCGGCTTCAAGACCTGATCCAAGGCGTGACGGTCCAGGCAGCCAATGACGGCTGCATCATCATCGCCGAAGGTTTTGCCGGATCGGAGGCGAATTTCGCGACTGGGATGACCGAGCGCGCAAGGCAGATTGGCCTCGAGAAATCGACATTCGTCAATGCAACCGGCCTGCCGGCCGATGGTCAGCAGACGACGGTTCGAGAGCTTGCGCTCCTTGCCCTGCATATCTGGCGCGAGTACCCGGACCTCTATCGCTACTACGGCCAGAAGGATTTCACCTGGAACAAAATCACCCAGAGGAACCGCAACCCGCTGCTGGCGATGGATATCGGCGCCGACGGCCTGGCGATGGGCAGGAGCGAGGCATCCGGCTTCGGCATCGTCGGCTCGGTCAGTCAAGGTGGCAGGCGGGTCATTGCGGCGATGAGCGGCCTGGCAAGCGACCGCGAGCGCGCCGAAGAAGCGCGAAAGCTGCTCGACTGGGGCCTTCGTTCCTTTGAGAAAACCGAGATTTTCGCCAAGGACGAGGTGGTCGGCGAGGCCCAGGTTTTCGGCGGCGCGAAATCCGGCGTGGCGCTGAAGGCAAAAGCGCCCGTGGTCATCTTCCTGCCGATCGCCAACCGCGACAAGCTGACCGCCAGGATCGTCTATGAGGGACCGGTTGCAGCCCCCGTGGAGGAGGGGCAACCGGTGGGTGCGCTGCGGGTCTGGATCGGTGACACGCTGAGCCAGGAGACGCCGCTGTTCGCCGCCGAGCCGGTTGGCGTCGGCTCGCTGCCGCAACGCGCGCTCGATGCCGCCAAGGAACTGGCGGTCGGCTGGCTGCGTTAGCAGCCGCGGCGTGGACCTTTTCTCAAGTCAGGACTATTACGGTCCCGCAGCATGGACAAAGGCTTTGGTGAGCGGATTCTTCATCACCTTCGAAGGCGGAGAAGGGGCAGGCAAGTCGACGCAGATCGAGCGCCTGGCCGGCAAGATGCGCGCCAAGCAATACGATGTCGTTGTCACGCGGGAGCCGGGCGGCTCGCCAGGCGCGGAGGCGGTCCGGCATGTGCTGCTTTCCGGCGCTGCCGAGCCATTCGGCCCCAGGATGGAGGCGCTGCTGTTCGCCGCCGCGCGTTCCGACCATGTCGAGCAGGTCATCCGGCCGGCGGTCGAGCGCGGCTCGATCGTGCTTTGTGATCGCTTCATGGACTCCTCGCGCGTCTACCAGGGCGTCACCGGCGGCCTCGATCCAGCCTTCATGGACGCGCTGGAAAAGGTCGCCATCAACGGCATGGTGCCCGACATGACGCTGATCTTTGATCTCGACCCGGCCGAAGGACTGCGGCGCGCCACGGTACGGCGGGGCACCGATGCCGGCGCCGACCGCTTCGAAAAGGAAACGCTTGATATCCATCAGCGCCGCCGCGAAGCGTTTCTGGCGATCGCCGCGGCAGAACCCGAGCGCTGCATCGTCGTCGACGCGTCCGCCGACCCCGACACGGTGGAGAATGTCGTCGCCGGCGCCGTGTTCGCGGCGCTGGAGACGATGACGCCGAGACACAGGAAGCAGGCGCCGGGATGATTTTCGAACGGATCGCACCAGAACAGCACGACACGCTTGACGGCGTACCGGAGCCATCCGAGACGCCGCGCCTGGTCGGACATGACCAGGCAGCGAACATGCTGGCATCAGCCTATCGCTCCGGGAAGCTGCCGCATGCGCTGATCTTTGTCGGGCCGGTCGGCATCGGCAAGGCGACGCTCGCCTTTCATCTGGCGCACCATCTGTTGAAGCATCCGGCGTTCGAACAGGCGCCGGAGGTCCTTGCCGTTCCCGATCCGGCGTCATCGCTGTTTCGCCAGATCGCCACCGGCGCGCATCCTTCGGTGCTGCATCTGACCCGCCCGCCGAACGACAAGACCAAGAGTTTCAAGACGGTCGTCACCGTCGACGAGATCCGCAAGGTCAGCCGTTTCCTGTCGCTGACCTCGCACGACGGCAGCTACCGGGTGGTGATCGTCGACCCGGCCGACGACATGAATACCAATGCGGCCAACGCCTTGCTGAAGAATCTTGAAGAACCACCTGCACGCACCTTGTTCATCCTCATCGTCCACGCGCCGGGCAGCCTGTTGCCGACGATCCGCTCACGCTGCCAGATGGTGCGGCTCACGCCGCTCGATGCCGAGAGCCTGATGACGGTTCTGGAGAGCGTCGAACCGCCGCCACCGGACGATCCCGCGGCGCGCGCGGCACTAGCCAAGCGGGCAGGGGGCAGCGCGCGCACCGCAATACTGTTGACGCAGTATGGCGGGCTGGAAATCGCCGAGACGCTCGACGCCCTGGCGACAGCGGCAAAGAGCGATGTTGCCGGCGCCTATCGCCTCGCGGAGGCGGTCGCCGGGCGCGACCGGGCGATCCAGTTCGAGATTTTCAATCGCCGGGCGCTCGACCTGCTCTCGACCGGCGCAAGCCAGGCCGCGCTGACGGGCGATCTGGCGCGGGCCAAAACGCTGTCCGATACTTGGCACGAGGCTTTGAACGCTATATCTGAGACCGACACCTACAATCTCGACAAGAAGCAGCATGCCTTGACCATGATCGACCGCCTGAATTCTGCAATGCGAATGTGACGGCCCATCGGGATGGCAATCGCCGTTTCGATGCGATATCCACCGCTACATCTTCATTCAGACATTCATGACGGCTCATCCATGGCACGCGACAAATACTACCTCACAACGCCGATTTTCTATCCGAACGGCAAGCCGCATATCGGTCATGCCTACACTGTCATCGCCAGCGACGCGCTGGCCCGCTTCCAGCGGCTCGACGGCAAGGACGTCTTCTTCGTCTCGGGAACCGACGAGCACGGTTTGAAGATGCAGCAGACGGCGGACGCCGAAGGCCTGACGCCGAAAGCGCTTGCCGATCGCAACTCGGCGATCTTCCGCTCGATGTATGAAGCGATCGGTTGTTCGAACGACGTTTTCATCCGCACCACCGAGGAGCGCCATTACAAGTCCTGCCAGGCGATCTGGACGCGCATGGCGGAGAATGGCGACATCTACCTCGACCGCTATAGCGGCTGGTATTCGGTGCGGCAGGAAGCCTATTTCGACGAGGCCGAAACCAAGGTCGGCGACGACGGCGTGCGCCGCGAGCCGCTCGGCTCGCCGGTCGAGTGGACCGAGGAAGAGAGCTATTTCTTCCGCCTTTCCGCCTATCAGGACAGGTTGCTCGCGCTCTATGAAAGCAACCCCGAATTCGTCGGTCCGGCCGAGCGGCGCAACGAAGTCGTCAGCTTCGTCAAATCCGGACTGAAGGATCTGTCGATCTCGCGCACCACGTTCAATTGGGGCGTGCCGGTGCCGGGCGACGACAAGCATGTGATGTATGTCTGGATCGATGCGCTGACCAACTACATCACCGCTGCCGGCTTCCCCGATGAAGACGCTGACAATTGGCGGTTCTGGCCGGCGGACGTCCACGTCATCGGCAAGGACATCGTCCGCTTCCACGCCGTTTACTGGCCGGCCTTCCTGCTGTCGGCGGGGATCGAGCTGCCGAAGCGCGTGTTCGCGCATGGCTTTCTGTTCAACCGCGGCGAGAAAATGTCGAAGTCGGTCGGCAATGTCGTCGATCCGTTCGCGATGATCGAGCATTACGGTCTCGACCAGGTGCGCTATTTCTTCATGCGCGAAGTGCCGTTCGGCCAGGACGGCAGCTACAGCCACGACGCCATCGTCAACCGCACCAATGCCGACCTCGCCAACGGCCTTGGCAATCTGGCGCAGCGCTCGCTGTCGATGATCGCCAAGAACTGCGGCGGCGTAGTGCCGAAACGCAGCGAGTTGGCGGAGGCCGACAGGGCGATCCTCGACCAGGCGGTGGAGGCGCTTGCTACTGCACGCAAGATGATGGCGGAGCAGGGCATCCATCTAGCGCTGGCGGCGATCTTCGGCGTCGTGGCGGAGGCCGATCGCTACTTCGCCTCGCAGGAACCGTGGGCGCTCAGAAAGACCGATCCGACGCGCATGGAAACGGTGCTGTGGACGACCGCGGAAGTCGTCCGACGCGTGGCGCTGCTGTGCCAACCCTTCATTCCGGGATCGGCCGCCAAGCTGCTCGACCTGCTGGCCGTACCGGCGGACAGCCGCGATTTCGTGCATGTCCACGCGGACCATGCGCTGGTATCGGGGGTTATTCTGCCCGCGCCGGAGGGCGTGTTTCCGCGTTACGTCGAGCAACCGGACGCGAACATCTGATGTTGGTCGACAGTCACTGCCATCTCGACTTTCCGGATTTCGCAGAGGAGCGGGCGGCCATCGTCGCCCGCGCCTTGGCCGCTGGAATCGGTCGCATGGTGACGATCTCGACGCGTATGAAGCGTTTCCAACAAGTGCTTGAGATCGCTGAATCTTTCGACGAAGTCTATTGCTCTGTCGGCACCCATCCTCACAACGCCGCCGAGGAGCTGGACGTGACTGTCGAGGCGCTTGTCCGGCTGTCCGCTCATCGCAAAGTGGTGGCGATCGGCGAGGCCGGGCTCGACTATTTCTACGATCATGCGCCGCGCGATGCGCAGGCGCAGGGCTTTCGCACGCACATCGCCGCAGCACGCGAGACGGGCCTGCCTCTGGTCATCCACGCGCGTGATGCCGACAGCGACATGGCTGATATCCTCAAGGAGGAAACAGGGAAGGGCGCCTTCCCGTTCATCCTGCACTGTTTTTCGTCAGGGCGCAGGCTGGCCGAAATCGGCGTGGCGCTCGGCGGCTATGTTTCCTTTTCCGGCATCGTGACTTTCAAGAATTCAGCCGAGCTGCGCGCCATCGCCGCCGATGTGCCACATGACCGCCTGCTGGTCGAAACCGACGCGCCGTACCTTGCGCCGGTACCGTTTCGCGGCAAGCGCAACGAGCCTGCCTATGTCGCGCATACGGCCAAGGTGCTGGCCGAAACGATCGGCGTCAGCGAGGCTGACATCGCCGCTGTCACCACGGACAATTTCTTCCGGCTGTTCAGCAAGATGCCGCGCCCGACCGCGCTGAGCGTTTGACGCATGAGCGACCGGCTGCGCCTCACCATTCTCGGCTGCGGCTCATCGCCGGGCACGCCGCGCATCACCGGCGACTGGGGCAATTGCGATCCGGCCAATCCGAGGAACCGGCGCATGCGCACCGCAGCGCTCATCGAGCGGATCGCGGCAAACGGCGACAGGACCACAGTCGTCATCGACACCGGGCCGGACTTTCGCGCGCAGATGCTGCTGGCAGCGGTCAAGCGCATCGATGCGGTCGTCTATACGCATCCGCATGCCGACCACATCCACGGCATCGACGATTTGCGCGGCTTCGTGCTCGAGCAGCGTCATCGGATCGATATCCACGCCGACCAGCCGACCATGCTGCGGTTACGGGAAGCATTCGGCTATTGTTTCGAAACACCGTTAGGCAGTACCTATCCGCCCATTGTCGAGCCCCATATCATCGACCATGCCAGGCCGGTGGTGATCGAAGGCGAGGGGGGTGCCCTGACTCTCGAGCCGCTGCCGCAGATCCATGGCGACATCATATCGCTTGGGTTTCGCATCGGCGGCCTCGCCTATTGCCCCGATGTCAGTGATTTCCCCGACGCCACCGCCGAACGGCTGCGCGATCTCGACGTGCTGGTCATCGATGCGCTGCAATACAGGCCGCATCCGAGCCATCTGTCGCTCGGCCAGGCACTCGGCTGGATCGAAAAACTGGCGCCGAAAAAGGCCGTACTGACGCATATGCATGTGCCGCTCGACTACGCTGCGGTGATGGCCGAGACGCCGGCCGACGTCGACCCGGCCTATGACGGCATGACGATCGAAATCCCTTATGAATCTGCATGATAGGTTCGGTTCTTCATGGCTGGAAGCATTGATCGTGTGACCAGGGCAGCGGCCGATGCCGGCCTCGACTTCGAAATCAGGCGCATGGGCGCCTCGACACGCACCGCCGAGGAAGCCGCAGCGCAATGCGGCTGCACAGTCGCTCAGATCGTCAAATCCCTGGTGTTCCAGGGAGAAACCAGCGGAAAGCTGTTTCTCTTCCTGGTTTCCGGCTCCAATCAGCTCGATCTGGCCAGGGCTGCCGCACTGGCCGGCGAGCCGCTGAAGCGCGCCGACCCGCGGCAGATCCGCGACGAGACCGGCTTTGCCATCGGCGGCGTGGCGCCGATCGGCCATCTGATTGCGATCTCGGCGTTCGCCGACGAAACGCTGCTCGGCTTCGATCGCGTTTGGGCTGCGGCCGGCGCCCACGACGCGGTGTTCGCCGCCGAACCACAGGCGATGGTCCAGGCAGCGCAAGCTGTCGTGGCGACACTGGCAGTCTGAATCGAACGCGCCTGATACGCAGTCTCGAGGCTGCAGCGAGCGCCGACTGGCGCACTCTATTCGGCGGCGACTGCGGTGGGCGGCTGCATGATTTCGGGCGCCGCCGGCGCGAACAACATCTTTACGACGTTGCGGAAGGCGAGGATCTGGCGTTCGAGGACACGCGGGTCGCCGAGCCCGCGCGACATGATGATGCCGCCATCGATCACACAGGAGAACATGATGGCGACGTCGTCGAGGTCCATGCCCTTGCGGGCAGGATAAACGGCCGCGATCTCGTTCAGCGCATCGCGAAACCGCCCGTTCCAGGAGCGGACGGCGGCGGCGGCGATGTCGCGAACGGTGCGGTCAAAGAGCCGCTCCTGATAGGTGAACGTCGCGATCAGGCAGCCGGGGTGGCCGTTCGGCAAGTCACCCATCAGCTCGGCAAGCAGCTTGAGTGTGATCAGGAACGACTGCAACGGATCATCGGACAATTGCCTGCCGCGGTGAAACACATCATCGAAGATGCGGTCGTTCTCCTCGACGTAGCGCAACATCAAGGCGCGGGCGAGTTCGTTCTTGTCCTTGAAATGATAGAAGAAGCCGCTCTTGGTGATGCCGGCTTCGGCGATCACCTCCTCGATGGACGTCGCGCCGAAGCCCTTGGCGAGCACCGAGGCCTCGGCGATCTCCAGAATGCGTTCGCGCGTTTCCGCACCTTTGCGCATGGCCGAATGCCCTCAAATCTACTGTACCGGCGGTATGGTTTTCACACCCGCCACCATCGGCACCGATAGCAATATGACCGGCCCAGCGCGGCTATCCGTCTGTAATTGCTGCGGTTTCCGCTTCGGTGGAGTACCGGACCACAAGCCTTCTACCGCACCGGCGGCACGTACTGCTAAAACGTGGCTATTGCGAACCGGCCGCCATCAGGTCGGCACGGTGTCATCTTACCACTGGAGACAAACATGGCCAAGTACCGCCAGAATCTGCCGCAACTTGCCAACAGAACATTCCTGAGCGATGGCGGCATGGAAACGACCCTCATCTTTCACGAAGGCCTCGACCTTCCGCACTTTGCTTCGTTCACGCTGATGGCAACGGCTGAAGGCCGGCAGAAGCTGAGGGAATATTTTGTCCGTTATCTGACCATTGCGCGCAGAAATGGGACCGGCTTCATCCTCGACACGCCGACGTGGCGAGCCAACGCCGATTGGGGAACCTTGCTCGGCTACGGGCCGGAAGCGTTGCGGGCCGTCAACGAGGCCTCGATCGAGCTTCTTCTCGACCTGCGCAATGAGTTCGAGACCGCCGAAACGCCGTGCGTCATCAGCGGTGCGATCGGGCCGCGCGGCGACGGCTACAAAGCCGGCAAGATGGACGCCAGCGAGGCGGAAGCCTATCACGCGGCGCAGATCGAGAGTTTCGCGCGGACCGAGGCCGACATGGTTGCGGCCTATACGCTCACCAATTTCCACGAGGCAATCGGCGTGGCGCGGGCTGCCAAGGCGCATGCCATGCCGTGCATGATCTCGTTCACGGTGGAGACGGACGGCAAGCTGGTGACCGGCACGACGCTCGGCGAGGCGATCGACAGGGTCGATGACGCGACAGACGGTGCGCCGGCCTACTATATGATCAACTGCGCCCATCCGACGCATTTCATGCAGGCGCTGAACAACGGCGAGCGCTGGCTCGATCGCGTCTATGGCGTGAAGGCGAACGCTTCAACCAAAAGCCATGCCGAACTGGACGAATCGGAAACGCTCGACGCGGGCGACCCGGACGATCTCGGGCGGCGCTACAGCAGGCTGACAGCTTCGTTTCCGACGATGCGCATCCTGGGCGGCTGCTGCGGCACCGACCACCGGCACGTCGCGGCGATCTGCGAGGCCTGCGTGCCGCAAGCGGCGTAGGAACCTGTCCCAGGAGACGCAACGCTTACCAACCGCAGTTCCGCTGGTTCCAAGGAAACAAGGAACTGCGGTTGGGCCGAAAAGCAACGCTATCAAAACGCACCTCAGTTCCATAACCTATCTTATGCGACTTTCGGATGGGTGGATCCCGGCATCATGCCGGCGTGGCGCCGGGCGGCCTCACCTTGCGCAGGTGATCGACCTGATCGCAGGCCTCGGCAAACGGTGTCGTGTCTCTAAATCGCTTTGACAACCGGCCAGAGATACGACGTCGTCACAAAGCTGCATTCGGCGCTTCATACAGCTCGACCATGCGCGACAAACGTATCGCCGTTACAATTCAGGGCACGAGAGGTGCCCAGCTTCACGCGGGGCTCGATTGGCAGCCAAGGGATGCGAGGATCATCAAGAAGCGTTACAGCGCGTTCTTCAAGACCGGGCTTGACGAGCTACTGGCGGAAATGGGCATCGATGACTGGTCTTATGCGGCGTGAATACGCACGCCTGCATCCGAATGGCTGCGGTAGACGCCTATCAACGAGATTTCCGGGTGGTCCTGGCCGAGGAATGCGTCGGCTCCTACGACGCAGAGCACGCGCGCGTCTCCCTGGATTACATGAACGGCAAGATAGCCAAAATAGTGACTGTTTCTGAGATCGTTAAAGCTCTCGGCGCAATCTAATGAACATCTGAAAGGCGCCGCAAACCTGCCGTCAGACGGTCGTGCCTCGAGTCACGGGACAGTCGCTTCCATGTTTCGGATGTAACCGAATTCCCCTTTTCGCGAAATTGTCCGGTAGTCCGCTGCTCTGATCATCGTGCTCCCGAAGTCAGGAGGATCGGATGGACAGTTACGACGTCGACAAATGTTTCGCTGCCGAGCGCCACAATCAGATTCGGGATCAGGCACGGGCCTTTGCGGAGGCCGAGATCCGGCCCCGTATATCTGCCATGGAAGCCTCGCGGTCTGTTGACAATGACCTATCTCGGCTGATCGCCCGCCATGGCTGGATCGGCATCACCATCGGCAAAGAATTTGGCGGCCTGGGTCTCGGGCATCTTGCCAAGACCATCGTCATCGAGGAAATCTCGCGCGTCAGCGGCGCCATGGGAGCGATGGTGCAGGCCTCACAGCTAGGCGTCGCGAAAATTCTCCATTTCGGCAACGAAAGCCAAAAGCGGAAATGGCTTCCGGCCATCGCCAAGGGGGAATGTCTGCCGACCATTGCCGTAACCGAACGCCAGTCCGGCAGTCACGTGCTCGGCATGGCGTCCAACGCAGAGCGCGACGGCGACGGCTATATCCTCAACGGCCACAAGACTTATGTCGGCAATAGCCATGTCGGCGATCTGCATGGGGTGATCGTCCGGACCGGAGGCGGCTCGAAGGGTCTGTCCGCGTTCCTCGTAGAGGCGGATCGCCCCGGCCTCTCACGCGCCGCACTGAAGCCGGCGATGGGCTTGCACGGCTTCGGTTTTGGGGAACTTGTCTTCGACAACTGCCGGGTCCCTGCTGAAAACCTGCTCGGCAAGGAGGGCGACGGCTTGGCTGTGGCCTATTCTTCCAGCATCCTCTACGGGAGGCCCAACCTGACCGCCGTCGCGCTCGGAATCCACCATGCGCTTGTCGACGAGACCGTGGCATTTGCCGCGCAGCAGCACCGTTACGGCAGCCCTCTTTGCGAACTTCCGACCATTAAACAGAAACTCGGCCAGATGCAGTCGCGGCTGATGACCGCCCGGCTCGCCGCCTATCACGCAGTGCATATGCTGGACCGCGCCGTGCCGTGTGACCCTGAACTGATAAATGCCAAGCTGATCAACGTCGAGTACGCCTAGGATTCGGCCCGCAATGCCATAGAGGTGCATGCCGCCTGTGGATTGTTCGCCGACCGGCCCATCGAAAGATTGCTGCGGGATGCGCACCATATCTTCGCGCCGGCGGGCACCTCTGACGTGCAGCTCCTCAGGTTGGCAGAGTTCGCCTTGGGCACCTCGAAGACCCAGTGGTCACAGCGGCTTGCTTCGTCGGCTGGATCGCAAGCGTATCGCCACCATGGATGCCCGGTCTCCTACCAGCCAGCTTCGCCCGATGCAGCCACCCAGCGACAGGCCCGTATCAGCCCGACCTTTTCCTCAGTTGCCGCGCCTCCTACCCTCCCCGGCGCCATGTAGTATGGGGCGCCGGGCTGCCGGGCAATCTGATCGGTGATGAAGCGTTCCGCTTCGGCGTCGCGCGGCGGCGCCTGCCGCTCGACATTCGCAAGTTTCTCGAAAAGAGTGCCGATCGCCTGCTGGTCGTTCCTGTCCATGGCAAGCAACTCCGATATCCAGGCGCGCCGCGTTCCGAAAGATTTTCGCGACGCGCTTCAAGTCTCTGTTCATGCATGTCGCTGCTCCAAAATTGCTGCCGCGACATGCATGGATTTGACGCGGCTATTCGCGCTCGCCGGTGAAGTTCAACAGCAGCTGGAAGATGTTGATAAAATTCAGATAGAGCGAGAATGCACCGAAGACGGCGAGCTTCTGCTGCGATTCCGCACCGAAGTTTTCAGCAAATTGCTCCTTGATCGTCTGGGTATCCCAGGCGGTGAGGCCGATGAACACGGCGATGCCGATCACCGAGATGGCGAACTGGAGCGCGGTCGAGCCGAGGAAGATGTTGACGATGCTGGCGATCACCACGCCGATCAGCCCCATGATCAGGAAGGACGAGAACTGGGTCAGGTCGCGTTTGGTCGTGTAGCCGTAAAGGCTGGTCGCGCCGAACATGGTGGCGGCGATGAAGAAGGTGCGCGCGATGCTGGTCCCGGTGAACACCAGGAACACGGATGCCAGCGACAGGCCCATGACCGCACAGAATGCCCAGAACATCGCCTGAGCGCCGGCCGCGGACATCGTCTGCATCCGGAACGAGAACAGCAGCACGAAGGCGAGCGGTGCCAGCATCACCACCCACTTCAACGGAGTGGAAAAGATCGGCACGTAGAGGGCTGGCGTGGAAGCCACGACGAAGGCGATCACGCCGGTAACGACGAGGCCAACGCCCATGTAGTTGTAGACGCGCAGCATGTGCTGGCGCAGGCCTTCGTCATAGACGGCGCCGGTTTGGGCTCCGACGCCGGTGCGGTATCCTAGATTGGGGGTATTCATGCGGGTTCTCCTTTGTGAAGGTCAGTAAAGCGTGTTGGCGAGCGTTTCTGCGGTGCGATCGAGATCGCGGACACCGCTTCGGGCGACGACTGCGTAAGCAACTTCGCCGATCTGGAAATAGGCCGAGGAAATTTCGCCCGACGGGGCGACGGTCGGCTGGACCACGTCGAACGTTCCGGGCCTGATCGCGAACAGCGACACCAGTCCCAGGTCTGTTGTTTCGACAGCCATCTCGACGCTCGGGCCGAACTGCGATGGATAGATCTGGACGTCACGGACTTTCCAGTCCTTCGGCAGCGACGGCATGACGATCGCCGTGGCGGCGCGGATTTCGTCCGCATCGTAATCCGGCGCTTCGGGCTGGGATGACATCGCCTCGCGCAGGATCGTCGTCCTGTGTGCCCGGATCGCCTCCTCCAGATAGACCGGCGGCTGGGTCGAGGCGACGACTTTCGTCACCGAAATCGGTCCGACGATCCCGTTCGCCAACCAGCCCGCAGCCAGCAGGACTGCGACCGCCGCAGCCCGCTGCAACGTGCGCAAGGCGCGCCCTCGAGCCAGTCCCCGTTCCAGCCGCCGTGCCGCATCAGCCGTCGCCGGCCGCGCCATGCCCTTGCATCCGGCAAGCGCCACGCGCAGTTCGTCGCGCGTCCTGAGGTCGGACATGACGCGGGCGGCAGCCTCCGGACGGGCGGAAAGGAACGCCTCGACCTCAATGCGGCGGGCAACGTCCAGCTGGTCGTCGACATAGGCGTCGAGGTCGGCATCCGTCACCGGATCGCGCAGTTCGCTCATCATGGACATCACGGGCCTCCCACGATCTTGAGGTGGCTTTTCGCATGTGCCGGCAATTTGTCCTCCATCTCGCGAAGCGCTGCGCGCGCCCTGCCAATGCGCGACATCAGCGTTCCCAGCGGCACGCCGCTCGCCTCGGCCGCCTGGCTGTAGGTAAGCCCCTCGATGGCGACGAGATGCAGCGCCGAACGCTGCTCATCCGGCAATTTGAAAAAAGCTTCACGTACCTGTGCCAGGCGGACGGAATGCTCCTGGGGTGCCTGCATGCTGGCGTCGGCAAGATATCCGGCCTGCTCGACGCGCACCGCTTCGGATTTGCGGGACCGCAGGCCGTCAATGAAAGCGTTGTGGACGATCGACAGCAGCCATGCGCGCAGGTTTCCGCCGGATCGAAAGGTGCCGCGACGCTCATAGGCACGCACCAGCGCGTCATGCACAAGATCCTCTGCTTCCGCGCTGTCGCGCGTCAGCGAACGCGCGTAGCGGCGCAAAGAACCAAGCTGTCCTACGATATCGAAGCGTGGCATCGACCCTCTCACGTCCTGTTTACGGAGCATGGCAGGCTTTTAATCCCGCTCTTTGAGTTTTTTGCGATCCGGGATGTCAGGCACAGCCGGCACAACGCCACCAGCGCGCGTACGATTCCTTGTCCGGGAACGAGCGGCCCTCCCCGCAGCCGCCTCAATTCGCCGCGCGGTTTAGCGCCGCCGGGGATTTCGATGTTTATCCCTGAATTAATTTGTGACGCGAAAAATCCCGAAAGTGTCATCTTTTTCGGGGCACTTGCGAGTTATAGGCAGGAAACTTCACCGTCGAATCTTCCCTTCGCAGACGGCCCTTTGGGCCCGCTTTTGTTCAACAAATTATCGACCCGACATGACAAGCCCCGACATGACAGGCAATGTGCCAGCCCAGCGGGATACCCGCATCGATGTCTTCCGCGCGCTAGCGCTGCTGACGATCTTCGTCAACCACGTGCCGGGGACGATCTTCGAGTATGTCACGCACAAGAATTTCGGCTTTTCCGATTCGGCCGAAGCATTCGTGCTGATTTCGGGAATTGCCGTTGGGCTCGCCTACGGACTGAAGTTCCAGCCGGGGAATCGGTTGCTCATCACCCTGAAGGCCTGGCGGCGTGCCGGTGTCCTCTATGTCACCCACGTCATGACCACTGTCGCGACGCTGGCGATCTTCTCGGCGGCTGCATTGCATTTCTCGCGGCCCGATCTTTTGAAGCTGATCAACATCCAGATGATCATCGAGGACACGCCGGAAGCGCTGCTCGGCATCGCGGCGCTCGGGCATCAGATCGGCTATAACAACATTCTTTCCATGTATGCCGTCGTACTTCTGATGATGCCGCTTTTCCTGTGGATCGGCACTTTCAGCCTGCGCCTGATGCTTGCTGCGTCCGCTCTCCTCTGGCTCATCGCCGGCATTTTCCAGATCGCGCCTTCGAATTTCCCCGGCGACGGCTTCTGGTTCCTGAACCCGCTCTCCTGGCAGTTTCTTTTCGTCATCGGCATCGCCGGCATGCTGCATATCAAGCGCGGCGGCGAAATCCGCTTCAACTGGATGATGGCGAGCGCGGCCGTCCTGTATCTGGTCGGCGCGCTGATCTGGGTGCGGCTGCCGCTTTGGGGCATCGAGACGGCCTCCGGCCTGCCTACCGTGCTGACTGGCTTCGACAAGACGTTCCTGTCGCTGTCGCGCCTCATGCACATTCTGGCGATCGCCTATCTGATCGTGGCAATCCCGGCGCTTTCCAACCTGGCGAAGACGAGGCCCGGACACCCGCTCGCGGTTCTCGGCAAGCATTCGCTGCCGGTCTTCATCGCCGGAACGATCCTCGCCATGATCGCGCAGGTCATGAAGGTCGTCAGCCCAGGCGGCCTCCTCTACGACGCAATCCTGATCTCGACAGGCATCGCGCTGCAGTTCGGCTTCGCCTACTACCTCGAATGGTTGCCGCGGATCGGTTGGGGCGGCAAGAAGCGGCAATCTGGAGCCGCCTTGCCGTCTGCTGCCCTCAAACCGGCATGATGGAACGGCGCGACGCGCCGTGCGATCAAGGCCTTTCCCCGGTGCGAGCCTCGCCTCCAGGCCACGCTTTGGATTGCTGTGTCCAGTCGCCCGGTTGGCGGTTTTCCGCCTGGCGCAACTGAAAACCGCTGGCGCAGCACAGCCGATTTGCGTATCACTCCGCCGCCAACGGAAACCGCGCCGATGTTCGAAGACCTCCAGCCTGCCCCAGCCGACAAGATCCTCGCCTTGATCGGCCTCTATCGTGCCGATCCCCGCCCCGGCAAGGTCGACCTCGGCGTTGGCGTCTACAAGGATCGCGATGGCAAGACGCCGGTGATGCGCGCATTGCGCGAAGCCGAAAAGCGATTGCTGCAGAGCCAGGACAGCAAGACCTATCTCGGCCTTGCCGGCGATACCGGCTTCAACACGGCGATGGCGAGGCTGGTCTTTGGCCCTGCGGCCGAGCTGACGCGCATCCGTGCGGCGCAGGCGCCCGGCGGCTCGGGCGCGCTGCGGCTGGTGGCCGAGCTGCTCAAGAGGACGCGATCCGACGCGACGATCTGGCTGTCGGACCCGACCTGGCCGAACCACATGCCGGTGATGCGCGCCGCCGGCCTGCAGATACGCGAATATCCCTATTTCGACGCAGCCTCAGGTGCTGTTCGCTTCGCCGACATGATGAGCGCGCTGGCGACCGCCAGGAACGGCGACGTGGTGCTGCTGCATGGTTGCTGCCACAATCCGACAGGCGCCAATCTGGACATCGCGCAGTGGGTTGAAATAGCAGACCTCGTCGTCGAGCGCGGCCTGCTGCCCTTTGTCGACATTGCCTATCAGGGGTTTGGCGAGGGCCTTGACGCTGACGCCGCCGGCTTGCGCCTGCTGGCAGCAAAAGTCCCGGAAATGGTCGTTGCCTCGAGCTGCTCGAAGAACTTTGCCGTGTATCGTGACCGCGTCGGCGCGGCGATGATCCTGGCAAAAGACAGCGCGCAGGCGGATGTCGCAATGAGCCAGATGCTGTCGGCGGCGCGCGCCATGTACTCGATGCCGCCGGACCACGGCGCGGCCGCGGTGCGCATCGTGCTTGAAGACGCCACGCTGCGCGCCGACTGGGAAGCGGAGCTCGAGGAGATGCGCCTGCGCATGCTGCGGCTTCGGGTGCAATTCGCCGAAGCGCTGCGGCGGCAGTCCAATTCCGATCGCTTCGATTTCGTCGCCAGCCATCGCGGCATGTTTTCCCGGCTTGGCCTGTCCGAAGCGCAGGTCGAGCGGCTGCGCGCCGAGCACGGCGTCTATACGGTCGGCGACAGCCGCATCAACGTCGCCGGCCTGCCGGAGGACGGCATGGACGCGCTCGCCAAGGCGATCGTCTCCGTGCTCGACTGAGACTTTGAGCGGCGCTGTGGACAATCGCCCCTCGCTTTGCGACGGCGTTGGCTGCACCGTCGGACGCAGGCTAGCATGCGACCGATGAAACCCTCGAAAGACATTTCCCGGCTGATCGAGATCATGGCGGCGCTGCGGGCGCCGGAAACCGGCTGCCCATGGGACGTCGAGCAGGATTTCTCGAGCATCGCGCCCTACACGATCGAGGAAGCCTACGAGGTGGCGGACGCCATCGCGCGTGGCGACCTGGACGATCTGCGCGACGAGCTCGGCGACCTGCTCCTGCAGGTCGTCTACCATGCGCAGATGGCCGAGGAGGTCGGTGAATTCGCCTTTGGCGACGTGGTCCAGGCCATCACCACAAAAATGATTCGCCGCCATCCGCATGTCTTCGGCGACGATGAGGCGCGCAGCGCCGGCATGGCCAAGGGCATGTGGGAGAAGATCAAGGCCGAGGAAAAAGCCGAAAAGCGAAATGCCCGCCTCGCCCGCGGGCACGATCCGGAGGATCATGGCAAGGGTTTTCTGGACAGCGTACCGGTCGCCCTGCCCGCTTTGACGCGGGCGCTCAAGCTGCAGGAAAAAGCGGCCCGCGTCGGCTTCGACTGGAGCGAGGCCACGCCGATCCTCGACAAGATCGAGGAAGAGATCGGCGAGTTGCGCCAGGCCCTTGCCAAGGGCGATACGGCTTCGATCAAGGACGAGTTCGGCGACATGCTGTTTGCCGTCGTCAATCTCGGGCGTCATCTCAAGGTTGATTCCGAAGCGGCGCTCAGCGGCACCAACGAGAAATTCCGGTCGCGGTTCCACTATGTCGAGCAAGCGCTGGAAAGATTCGGAAACACCCTGGAAAAGGCGACGCTCGACGAGATGGAGGCGCTTTGGCAGCAAGCTAAAAGCGCGAAGTAACAGAAATTACCCGTTGTTTTTACGGTGCAATCTGGCTTCTATCTCTTCGTGTGCGCTTCGCGTCGCTTTGAGCGACACCGTTATACCGCCATCTTCATTGTCGGTGCGCGAGACCACGTCGCCATTGCGGTAGAGCCAGTCGACGAACCCAAGCTGGTCAGGCTTGAGCGTGACGGTCTGCGTTTCCAGTTCGCCTGAAACTCGTGTCTCGATGATCGCCTTCAGCACATCGATGCCCTCGCCGGTGGCGGCCGATATGGCAATCGGCGGTGCCTTGCTGCCGTCGATCCCGTCGGCGAGCAACCGCTCCCGGTTGCCCTCATCGAGCCGGTCGATCTTGTTCCACACTTCGATGACGCGCCTGCCGTCGCCGGCATCGACGCCGAGATCGGCGAGGATGCGCTCGACATCCTCAGCCTGGGCGGCCGTGTCGGGATCCGAAATATCGCGCAAATGGATGACGAGATCGGCCTCGACCACCTCTTCGAGCGTTGCCCGGAAGGCCGCGATCAGATGCGTCGGCAGGTCCGAAATGAAACCGACCGTGTCCGAAAGGATGACCGGCGTGCCGTGCGGCAGCCGCACCCGACGCAGTGTCGGGTCGAGCGTGGCGAACAGCATGTCCTCGGCCAGCACCCCAGCTCCGGTCAGCCTGTTGAACAGCGTCGACTTGCCGGCGTTGGTATAGCCGACAATGGCCACGACCGGGAACGGCACTTTCTTGCGCTTGGCGCGGTGCAGGTCACGGGTGCGTCGCACTGTTTCCAGCTCGTGCTTGAGCTTGTTGATCTTGTCCTGCAGGACACGGCGGTCCGACTCGATCTGCGTTTCGCCAGGGCCACCAAGGAAACCGGCACCGCCGCGCTGGCGCTCGAGGTGAGTCCAGCTTCGCACCAGCCGTCCCTTCTGATAGTTGAGGTGCGCCAGATCGACCTGCAGCGTGCCTTCCTTGGTCCGCGCGCGCTCGCCGAAAATTTCCAGGATCAGGCCGGTGCGATCCAGCACCTTGGCGTTCAATTCCTTCTCCAGGTTGCGCTGCTGCACCGGCGTCAGCGGATGATCGACAATGACCAGTTCGGCACGGCCCTCTTTGACGATCTCGGCGAACTCCGCGACCTTGCCGCTGCCGAGCAGGGTGGCAGGCCGGGGATCGTTGACGGTCACAACCGCGGTATGGATCGGGTCGAGGTTTATGGCTTGGGCAAGACCAACCGCCTCGTCGTGGCGGGCCTCGGCAGAACGCGTCAGACGCGGGCGATTCGTGTCCTCGTCGCCGCGCGGCTGGCGGGTAAGCACCGGCACGATGACCACGGCCCGGGTCGGGCCTTCGGCCTCCGCCCCCGGCTGATATGCTGGTTTTTCGCGAACGCTGCGATCCGCGTCTTTCTTACGTGCCAATCAGGCGCCCTGGCTTTCCTCGCCATCGAACATCTGAACCGGCTGGCTCGGCATGATCGTGGAAATGGCGTGCTTGTAGACGAGCTGGGAGTGGCCGTCTCGACGCAGCAGAACACAGAAATTGTCGAAGGAAGTGACCACACCGGTCAGCTTCACGCCGTTGATGAGGAAGATGGTGAGTGGGTTTTTGCTTTTGCGAACTGAATTCAGGAACAGGTCCTGAAGATTTTGCGATCGTTCCGCCATTGTTCTTGTCTTTCGCCGATCCCCTTCGGTTTGCAGGCCAATGCGCCAAATTAACTGGCACATGTCAAGCGCGCAAACACCGTCTTGCCGTCAATAACGACAAGCAGAACGAGATATATTGATGTTCATTCCACCTGTGCGGTTATCAGGCTGGACTTTTTTCCGCAACGTCAAAAAAGGCGTGCCGCAAGGAAAGTGTTATCGAGCCTGGGTGGCCGTTTGCGACCGGAGCACCGTCGATCGCCACGATCGGCATGGCGATTGTGGTCGCGGAGCTGATGAAAACCTCGCGCGCGGCCTTGGCTTCGGCGACCGAAAAGCCCCGCTCCTCGATCTTCAGGCCGAGCTTGGCGGCCACTTCGAACAGCGTGGTGCGGGTGATGCCGCGCAGGATGCCGTGCTCGGCCGGACGCGTCACCAGCACGCCGTCCCTGGTGATGATCCAGGCGTTCGACGACCCACCTTCCTTGACGGTGCCGTCGGCATCGATGAACCAGGCTTCCTGGGCGCCGGCTTCCTTGGCCTTCTGCTTGGCGAGCACGTTTGGCAGCAGGCCGACCGACTTGATGTCGACCCGGTCCCAACGGTTCTCCGGCACGGTGATGACCTTGATTCCGCTTTCGGCCCTCCTGGTGGCAGCAGCGGGGTCGGCTTTCCTGGCGGTAACCACCAGCGACGGCTTCGTGCCCGCCGGGAAAACAAAATCACGGCTGGCGACGCCGCGCGTCACCTGAAGATAGACCAGGCCATCGGCGACATGGTTGCGGCGGACCACCTCGCGCAGGATAATCGGCAACACGCCCGGCGTGACCGGCCAGTCGATCGACAATTCGGTCAGCGAGCGGTTCAGCCGTCCGAGATGGCGAGGCATATCGACGATGAAGCCGCGCGCCACCTCGCAGACCTCGTAGACACCGTCGGCGAACTGATAGCCACGGTCCTCGATATGCACGAAAGCGTCGGCGTGAGCGACATAGCGCCCGTTCACATAGGCAATGCGCGGCATGGGTCACCCCTGAAGAAGTCAGCGCATAGCCCCCGAAAATCGGAATCCATTTTTCGGGGAAGACCATGCGCAAAAAACAAAATGCTACAGCGTCCGTTGCGCGTCCCGAAAGACGTGCGGCAGCGTTTCTTATGCGATTCCGCCGCCGCCGTAACCGATAATTGCGTAGGCCACGACCGGATTGGCGGTCAGACGCCCAGCGACTTCAGCTTCCGGTGAAGCGCCGAGCGCTCCATGCCGATGAACTCGGCCGTCTTCGAGATGTTGCCGCCAAAACGGTTGATCTGGGCGATCAGATAGTCCTTCTCGAACTGTTCGCGCGCTTCACGCAACGGCAGCGCCATGATGTGCTGATCGGATTGGTTCGGCGTGCGCGGCATGACATCGCCGATCTCGGCAGGCAAGAGATCGGCGGTGATCGGTGCGTCGATATCGTCGCCGCGCGCCAGGATCATCAGCCGCTCGACGTTGTTGCGCAACTGGCGAACGTTGCCTGGCCAGTTGTGCGCCTGCAGCACCGCCAGCGCGTCGTCGCCGATGCGCCGCGGCCGGATGCCGGCCTGGCGGGCGATCTGCTTCATGAAATTGTCGACAAGATAAGGGATGTCCTCACGCCGCTCGGCCAATCCCGGCACCATGACCGGAACCACCGCCAGGCGGTGATAGAGATCCTCGCGGAAACGACCGTCGGCGATCATCGCCTCCAGGTTCTGCGACGTCGACGAAATGATGCGGACATCGACCTTGACCCGTTTGGTGCCCCCTACCCGCTCGAACTGCTGCTCGACCAGCACGCGCAAGATCTTGTTTTGCGTTTCGCGCGGCATGTCGGCCACTTCGTCGATGTAAAGAATGCCGCGATGGGCTTCCTCAAGCGCGCCGACCTTGCGTTCGACACCGTTTGATTCGGTGCCGAACAGCTCGACCTCCATGCGTTCGGGCGTGATGTTGGCGGCGCTCAGCGTGACAAACGGGGCGCCCTTGCGCGCCGACAGCGTGTGGATGGCGCGTGCCGCGAGTTCCTTGCCCGAGCCGGAGGGGCCGATGATCATGACGCGGCTGTTGGTCGGCGCGACGCGCTCGATGGTCTGGCGCAACTGGCTCATCGCCGACGACATGCCGATCAGGTCGAAGGTTTCGCCGCTGCGCAGCTTGAGATCCGAAACCTCGCGTCTCAGCTTCGAGGTTTCGATGGCACGTTCGGCGATGAGGATCAGCCTGTCGGCCTTGAACGGTTTTTCGATGAAGTCATAGGCGCCGCGGCGGATGGCCGAGACCGCCGTCTCGATGTTGCCGTGGCCCGAGATCATCACCACCGGCAGGCTCGGATGCATCGTCTTGATCTCGTCCAGCAGCGCCAGCCCGTCCAGGCGTGAGCCTTGCAGCCAGATGTCGAGGAAAATCAGCCTCGGCGCCCGGTCGGCGATCGCCGCCAGGGCGCTGTCGGCGTCGAATGCCGTGCGGGTTTCGTGACCTTCGTCGCTCAGGATACCGGCGACAAGCTCGCGGATGTCTTCCTCGTCATCGACGATGAGAATGTCAGACGCCATTACCGACCTTTTCAGTTTCTCTTTCGGGTTCTGTCTTGCCTTCGCCGCGCGACGGCACAGTGGCGGCGAGTGGCAGGATGATGCTGATCATTGCGCCTCGCCCGTCGTGGAAATCCGCCGGCGCGTCATGCAATTCGAGCCGGCCGCCATGGTCCTCCACTATCTTCTTGACGATAGCGAGGCCGAGCCCGGTGCCCTTCTCGCGTGTCGTCATGTAAGGCTCGAGCAATCGCTGGCGGTTCTCGCGCGGCAAGCCCTTGCCGTTGTCGATGACATCGATGCGAATCGTACCATCCTGGCGCCCGGCTTGAATCCGGATTATGCCGTGCGAACGGTCCTTTTGATCAAGTCCGTCAATCGCCTCGGCTGCGTTCTTGATGACGTTGCCAAAGGCCTGCGCCATCAGGCGGCTGTCGAACGTGCCTTTGAGCGGTTCGTTGCCGAATACGCGCTCGAAGGTGATATCGGAGCGGCTCACCTCGACGAGGAACGAGGCTTCGCGCAACGATTCGCGCAAATCGAGGGCCTTCATTTCGGGCTTGGGCATGCGTGCGAAAGCGGAGAACTCGTCGACCATGCGGCCGATGTCCTCCACTTGCCTGATGATCGTATCGGTGCACTGATCGAAAACCTCGCGGTCTTCGGTGATGACCTTGCCGTAGCGGCGCTTGATGCGCTCGGCCGAAAGCTGGATCGGCGTCAGCGGGTTCTTGATCTCGTGGGCGATGCGCCGCGCCACATCCGCCCAGGCCGAGGAACGCTGCGCCTGGACCAGATCGGTGATGTCGTCCACCGTCACGACATAGGATTTCTCCTCCGAACCGTCGTCGCCGGCCTCGACCGTGATCTGCACGTTGAAGGTGCGCTCCGCACCGGCGCGATAGAAGGTCACCTGTTCGCGATGGACAGGCTTGCCCGACTTGCGGCCGATCTCGAAGACGCGGCCAACATGCGGCAGCACGGCGGAGAGATTTTGCCCGAGTGCGGCGGTGGCGGATATGGCCAGCATCGTTTCGGCCGACCGGTTGACGATGGTGACGATGCCATAGGGATCGACGCCGATAACGCCGGCGGTGACACCGGCAAGCACGGCTTCCGAAAAACGCCGCCGCTCGTCGATCAAATCCTTGGCGGACAGAATCTCGTTGCGCTGCGATTTCAGCTCCAGCAGCATCTTGTTGAAGGTGTCGCCGAGCGAGGCGACGTCGCCGTCGGAGGGCCGAACCGGCACGGCAACGTCGAGATTGCCGGTCGCGACCTCGTCGGCGGCGCCGATGAGCTGGCGGATCGGCCGCACCAGGCGGTCGGCCACGGCGATGCCCGTCCAGATGGCGGACAGGATGATGATCAGCGTCAGCGACAGATAAGGAAGTGCAAAGGCCACCTGCGAAGTGCGGCGACTGTCTTCGAGGCCGCGATATTCGTCGGTGTTGGACCTGACAATCTGCCGCGCCTTGATCACCTCGGGATCGACGAGCCGGATGGTGTAGAGATAGAGCCCTTCGATCTCGCGCAGTTTGACGATGGCGCCCATGATGTTGCGCGTCTTCGGCTCGATCAGCACCGGCCTGCCGTCAGCGGCACCGCTCATGGCACCTTCCGGCGGCTCCGGCATGGCAAAATCGGCGTCGGTCTTGGCGCTCATGACGAACGAACCGTCGGACCTGATCAGTGCGGCATGGGCCAGCGAGCGTCCAACGGCTTCCTTGTTCATCAGATCGAGGAAGCCGGTTCGATCGAGGCCGTAGAGCGTGCGGGAGGCGTCGAGATCGTAAGCCATCGACAGGGTCGTTCCCTGGAGGTTGCGCGCGTTCTCCTGCACATAGGCATCGGCTATCGACAGCGACGAATTGACGATCGTCTTGGTGCGGATTTCGAACCAGCGATCAAGACCGATATCGAGCGTGATCGAGGCGATGATCGCCACCATGATGGCGGGAATCGCGGCGACCAGCGCGAACATCGCGACGATCCGCACATGCAGCCGCGACGCCGCCTTGCCGCGCCGGCGCGCCATCACGATACGATGTACTTCGCGGCCAACCAGCGCGATCAGGAACAGGATGAACGCCGCATTGACGGCGATTAGCGCCAGGGTTGTGCTCTCGTCCGGCGTGATCGGCGTGGCACCGACGAGGATGGCGAAGGAGATCGCCGCCGTAACCAGCGCACCGGCAATTGCCACCACGCCCGGCAGCGCAAGCAGCCGGCGCCCGTCACTTGTGCGGGGTTCGCTGAAAAGCGTTTCGCTCAGTCTCGATGCCCGTGGAGCCATGTCGCCGTCTAGAACCAGTGATTGCGTCGGATGTATGCAACGCATTGTGGCGATTATGCAACAAGTGTGGCCTGGACGGAACTGTTTCGGCGCTCGATCCCCCGGAAAAGGCTTCGCTCTGTCACACCGGCCCGAAATTCGGGATCGATTTATTGAAAGAAAACGGCGCTCTAAGCTTGCCTGGTCGATTTGTAGACGTTGACGCCGAGTTCGCGAATCTTCTTGCGCAGCGTGTTGCGATTGAGCCCGAGGAGCTCCGCAGCCTTGATCTGGTTGCCGCGGGTTGCCGTCATCGAAGCAAGCACCAGCGGATATTCGACCTCGGAAAGGATACGCTGATAGAGGCCGGCGGGCGGCAAGTCGCCGGCGAACGAAGCAAAATAGCGTTGCAGGAAATGTTCCACCGCCTGGCCGATGGACAGGTCGTCGGGAATGAGGTTGCCGCCGCCGGGAACGACCGGCCTCTCGCCGGTCTTCAGTTCCGCCTCAATGACTTCGGCAGAAATCTCGTCCTGCGAATAGAGCGCGGCAAGTCTGCGGACGAGATTTTCGAGCTCGCGCACGTTGCCCGGCCACGGATAGCGCTTCATCAGCTCGATGCCGCCCGTGGAAATGCGCTTGGTCTGCAGGCCTTCGCTGGCGCCAAGCTTGAAGAAGTGCCGGACGAGATCCGGAACGTCCTCGGACCGCTCGCGCAGCGCCGGCAGCCTTAGCGGCACGACATTCAGGCGATAGAACAGATCCTCGCGGAAAAGCCCTTGATTGATCAGCGTGCGCAGATCCTTGTTGGTGGCGGCGACGATGCGCACGTCGGTCTTGATCGGCGTGCGGCCGCCGACGGTGGTGTATTCGCCCTGCTGCAGGACACGCAGCAGGCGGGTCTGCGCCTCCATCGGCATGTCGCCAATCTCGTCAAGGAAGAGCGTGCCGCCTTCGGCCTGCTCGAAACGGCCGGTGGAGCGGTTCTGCGCGCCGGTGAAGGCGCCCTTCTCGTGCCCGAACAGTTCCGATTCGATCAGGTCGCGCGGGATCGCAGCCATGTTGATCGCGACAAAGGGGCCGCCGCGGCGGCGGCCATACTCGTGCAGCGCGCGCGCGACCAGTTCCTTGCCGGTGCCCGATTCGCCTGAAATCATCACCGTGAGGTCGGTCTGCATCATGCGCGCCAGCATGCGGTAGATATCCTGCATGGCGGCCGAGCGGCCAACCAGCGGCATGGTTTCCGGCGGCTCGTCCGTCCGCGCATCGATCTTCGGCCGTCGGGGCTCGGAAAGCGCCCGGTTGACGATGTTGAGAAGCTCGGTCAGGTCGAACGGTTTCGGCAGATATTCGTATGCGCCGGTTTCGGAGGCGCGAATCGCGGTCATGAACGTGTTCTGGGCGCTCATGACGATGACGGGCAGTTCCGGTCGCGCCTTCTTGATGCGCGGCAGCATGTCGAAGGCGTTTTCGTCGGGCATAACCACGTCGGTGATGACGAGATCGCCCTCGCCCGCCGCCACCCAGCGCCACAGCGTCGAGGCGTTGGACGTCACGCGCACCTCATGGCCGACGCGCGAAAGCGCCTGATTGAGGACGGTGCGGATGGCCGCATCGTCGTCAGCGACGAGAATATTGCCGCGAACCGTCATTTGCGGTCTCCTTCGCCATCGTCGTCAGTGCCGAACGGCGTTTCCTTCCAGGCTGGCATCAGGATGCGGAAGGTGGTTGCGCGCGGCGTCGAATCGCATTCGATGATGCCGCCATGCTCGCCGACGATTTTCGCTACCAGCGCCAGACCAAGCCCCGACCCGTTCGGCTTGGTGGTGATGAAGGGGTCGAACAGGATCGGCAGGATATCTTCGGAGACGCCAGAACCGTTGTCGCGCACGCAAAATTCCAGCGGCAGCGACACGCGGCCCTGCGATCCTGGAACGGAAACACGGATGCCCGGCCGGAACGCGGTCGACAGGGTGATCTCGCCTTGCGGATCGCCGCCAATGGCCTCGGCCGCATTCTTGACCAGGTTGAGGAACACCTGGATGAGCTGGTCGCGGTTGGCGAAAACCGGAGGCAATGATGGATCATAATCCTCCAATATCTTGATCCGCTTGGCAAAACCGTTCTTGGCGATCGCTTTCACATGGTCGAGCACGACATGGATGTTGACCGGATAGCGATCGACGGGCCGCTCGTCGGAAAACACCTCCATGCGATCGACCAGCGAGACGATGCGGTCGGTCTCGTCGGTGATCAGCCGGGTCAGCGCGCGATCCTCGTCGGAAGCCGACAGTTCGAGCAGTTGGGCGGCGCCCCGGATGCCGGATAGCGGGTTCTTGATCTCGTGGGCAAGCATCGCGGCAAGGCCGGTCACCGAGCGTGCGGCACCGCGGTGCGTCATCTGCCGGTCGATCTTGTCGGCCATCGACCGTTCCTGGAACATCACCACGACGGAGCCCGGGAATTCCGACACCGGCGCGACATAGAGATCGACGACCTTCTCGATGCCGAGGCGCGGCGACGACACGTCGACCCGGTATTCGTTGACGGGTGCCCGGCGCTCGCGCACCTGGTCGACAAGCGTCAGCAACGGGCTGCCGAAGGGAATGAGCTTGGATAATGTGTTGCGGGCGAGCATGGTCGCGCTCGAGCGGAAGAAATCCTCGGCATCGGCGTTGGCGAAGGTGATGAACCCTTCCGCATCGAGCATGATCACCGGGCGGCGGATGGTGTTGAGCACGATGTGTGCGGCGTCCGCGATGTCCATGTTCTGTGCAACGGTGGCATTCATGCTGCGCTCCGCAGGTTCATCGCCTCGGCAGCGCTTGAAAACACCTCGCGCAACGCGGCAATGACGCGGACGGGCTCGAAGCAGGTAAGGATGGCCTTTCGCTGCTCATCAACGACGCCAGCGGCGTGGCGGTCGAGATACCAGCCAAGATGCTTGCGCGCCTGGCGCACGCCGCTTTCGATGCCGTAGAGCGACAGCATGTCCTGATAGTGGGCAACGACGTAGTCGGCCAGCGCTTGCGGGCTTTCCGGCACACCCGGCGTCGCCTCTTTTGCCGCGGCTGCCGCGATGCCGCCTGCCGTCCATGGCACGCCGTAGTGTGCGCGGCCGATCATCACCGCGTCGGCGCCCGACTGGTCGAGGATCATTGCTGCCTCCGCCGGCGAGCCGACATCGCCATTGGCAACGACCGGGATCGAAACAGCCTGCTTTATGCGTGCGATGGCGCGCCAGTCGGCCTTGCCCTGGTAGAACTGGCAGCGCGTGCGGCCATGCACCGTCACCATCTGAACCCCCGCCTGCTCGGCGCGGCGCGCCAGAACAGGCGCATTGAGCGCGCTTTCGTCCCAGCCGAGCCGCATCTTGACCGTGACCGGCACCTCGACGGCGCCGACCACCGCCTCGATCAGCGACAAAGCGTGATCGAGATCGCGCATCAGCGCCGAACCGGCATAGCCGCCCGTCACCTTCTTGGCCGGGCAGCCCATGTTGATGTCGATGATGTCGGCGCCCTCGCCCGCGGCTATACGGGCGCCCTCTGCCATATGCACCGCCTCACGGCCGGCAAGCTGGACCATGTGCACCGGCAGCCCGGAATGGCGGATGCGCAGGCCGCAACCGGCTCTGCCCCTGGCAAGTTCGCCGCTCGCCACCATCTCCGACACCACCAACCCGGCGCCATGCGCATAGGCACGCTGCCGGAACGGCTCATCTGTTATGCCCGACATGGGCGCGAGAAAAGCGCGATTGCGGATTCTCACACGACCCACATCCAGCGGAGATGCCAATTTTGTCAGGTCAAGCATGCACAAAAACCAAGCATTTTTAATAGCTGCACATTCACTAGCCAGAATGGCGGCAATGTGCAACGCGCAATGACGTCGCATTAAGGCGCATTTGGGAAAATGCTGGCACTAGCCAAAGTGCGGTGCGAGTAGGGGACGCTATTGGCACTTTGCATCTGCGCATGATCTCTTCCGAAAAGCGATTCCACTTTTTGGGATGATGCGCTAAGCGTCTCGGCATGACAGACGCAAGCGAAAAGCAGGCTTTGGCTGCGGACGACAAGATTGCCGTCGTTATCGTCGCCGCCGGCCGCGGCGCGCGCGCCGGTCAGGCCGACGGGCCGAAACAATACCAAAGGATCGGCGGCCGTGCCGTCATCGCGCGCACATTGGACGTGTTTTTGGCGCATATGAAAATCGGTCCTGTCGTCGTCGCCATTCATGCCGACGACAGCGGGCTTTTTCGCAGCGCCGCTGGCGCCAACGCCGGTCGGGTGGTCACGGTGACCGGTGGCGCGTCCAGGCAGGACTCCGTCCGGCTCGGATTGCTTGCGCTGAGAGGCCATGCGCCGCGCCGGGTTCTGGTCCATGACGCCGTCCGCCCGTTCGTCGACGCGGAATTGATAGACCGCACGATCGCCGCCATCGGCGAGCGCCAGGCAGCGCTGCCTGCCCTGCCCGTCGCCGATACGCTGAAACGCGAGTCGGCCGCGGGCATGATCGGCGAGACGGTTTCCAGGAACGGGCTTCATGCCGCGCAGACGCCGCAGGGCTTCCCGTTCTGGCCGATCCTGGCCGCCCATGAAAAGGCCCATCATCTGGGCAAGGCGGACTTCACCGACGATGCCGCGATTGCCGAATGGGCGAACATTCCGGTGAAAATCGTCCCGGGCTCGCCGGACAATGTCAAACTCACCTGGGCAAGGGATATCTCCATGGCGGATCAGCGGCTTTCCGGCGAACGGCCGCGTTTTCCGGACATCCGCACCGGCAATGGCTACGACGTCCATGCCTTCGAGCACGGCGACCATGTCGTCCTGTGCGGCGTCTCGATCCCGCACGACAAGAAACTGTCCGGCCATTCGGACGCCGATGTCGGCCTGCACGCCTTGACCGACGCGCTGCTCGCCACTTGCGGCGCTGGCGACATCGGCACGCATTTCCCGCCATCGGACCCGCAGTGGAAAGGCGTGGCCTCGCGGATCTTCGTCGAGCATGCGGCAAGATTGGTGCGCGCGCGCGGCGGGCGTATCGCCAACGCCGACATCACGCTGATCTGCGAGGCGCCGCGCGTCGGCCCGCATCGCGAAGCAATGACCGAAATCCTTTCGGCAATGCTGGCGATTTCCCGGGACCGCATCTCGATCAAGGCGACGACCAACGAAAAGCTCGGCTTTGTCGGACGCGAGGAAGGCATAGCCGCCATCGCCACCGCCAGCGTCGTGTTTCCAGGTGATGTCCCCGAATGAGCAACAGCGATCTCGCAGATGCCCTGCTTCAAGCCTGCCAACAGCGCGGCATCATGCTGGCGACGGCCGAGAGCTGCACCGGCGGCATGATCATCGCCGCCTTGACCGACATCGCCGGCTCGTCGACGGTGGTCGACCGGGGTTTCATCACCTATTCCAACGAGGCCAAGACTGAGATGCTCGGCGTTTCCGCCGCCACGCTCAAGGTGCACGGCGCGGTCTCACGGGAAACGGCGGTCGAGATGGCAGCCGGCGCCTTGGCCCATTCGCGCGCCGGGCTGACCCTTGCCGTCACCGGCATTGCCGGTCCGGGCGGCGGCTCGACGGAAAAGCCCGTCGGCCTGGTCTGGTTCGGTATCGCCTTGACCGGCCGGCCGGTCGTCAGCGAATTGCAGTTGTTTGCCGACAAGGGCCGCAATTTCATCCGCCGTGAGACGGTCAGGCATGCGCTTAAACTGGGCTTGCGCGCGCTCGCCGCCGATCAGGCTGCCGGCGCTGCGCCATAGATGACGTCGGCGCGCTTCTCGAACGCCTCGGAGAACATGCGGAAGGCGCGATCGAACATCGCTCCCATCACCGCACCCAGAATACGACTCTTGAATTCGTAGTCGATGAAGAAGCAGACATTGCAGCCGCCGTCGGCCGGCTCGAAACGCCAGGCATTGCTCAGATATTTGAACGGACCGTCGATGTATTTGACGTCGATGGCCTTCTCGTCGGGCTTTAGCAGCACCTGCGTGGTGAAAGTCTCGCGGATCGCCTTGTAGCCAATGCTCATGTCGGCGACGAGGAGGGTACGTCCGTCGCGTTCCTTGCGCGAGCGAACCGTCAGCGCCTCGCAAAGCGGCAGGAATTGCGGATAGGATTCGACATCGGCGACCAGAGCGAACATCTGTTCCGGCGTATGCGCAACGCGGCGATGGGCTTCGAATTGTGGCATGAAACCAGTGTGTTAGGCGCACTTCTTGAGAAACGCTTCCCGTGCCGCGCGCAGCTTGGCGAAATCGTCGCCGGCGTGATGCGACGAACGCGTCAACGGGCTCGATGCCACCAGCAGGAAGCCCTTGGTCTTGCCGATCGTCTCAAAAGACTTGAATTCCTCCGGCGTGACGAAACGGATCACCGGATGGTGCTTTTTCGATGGCTGCAGATACTGACCGATGGTCATGAAGTCGACATTGGCCGAACGCAGATCATCCATCAATTGCAGGATCTCGTTCCGCTCCTCGCCAAGGCCAACCATGATGCCGGATTTGGTGAAGATCGAGGGATCGAGTTCCTTGACCCGCTGCAGCAGCCTGATCGAATGGAAATAGCGGGCGCCCGGGCGGACTGTCAGATAGTTCGATGGAACGGTCTCCAGATTGTGGTTGAACACATCAGGCTTGGCCGCCACTACGATCTCCAGCGCGCCTTCCTTGCGCAGGAAGTCGGGCGTCAGGATTTCGATCGTCGTCGAAGGCGTTGCCGCCCTGATGGCGCCGATGACCTCGGCAAAGTGCTGAGCGCCGCCATCGGCGAGATCGTCGCGGTCGACTGAGGTGATGACGACATGGGTTAGACCCATTTGCTTGACGGCGTCGGCGATGCGCGCCGGTTCATCGGGATCGAGCGCGGTCGGAATGCCGGTGGCGACGTTGCAGAAGGCGCAGGCGCGCGTGCAGATCTCGCCCATGATCATGAAGGTGGCGTGCTTCTTCTCCCAGCACTCACCGATATTGGGGCACCCGGCCTCTTCGCACACCGTCACCAGTCTGTGCGACTTCACGATGTCGCGCGTCTCGGCATAGCCTTTCGACATCGGCGCCTTGACGCGGATCCAGTCGGGCTTGCGCAGCACATCCTGGTCAGGCTTGTGCGCCTTTTCAGGATGCCGCAGGCGCGGCGCATTGGCGATCGTGTCGAGGACGGTGACCATCAGAAATCCAGTTCATTCGCGATCGCTTCCGGCGTTCGCTTTCCATCTAGGACTTTTCGCTGCAAAGAAAAAGGCCGCGGCGACGCATGCCGCCACAGCCGTTTTCGCATGGCAAGAGTTCAGCAACTAACGGCGCACCATGCGCCCTGCCAAGATCAGCAGGCAGGCGCCAACGAAACCGGTGATCAGATAGGCGATCCAGCCGGTGCCGAAGGCGCCGATGTTGAGCGCCTGCAGGATGGCATTCAGCACGATCGCGCCGACGATGCCCAGAACGATGTTCATCAAGATGCCCATGTTGCTTTTCATGAACATCTCGGCAAGCCAGCCCGCCAGCCCGCCGATGATGATGGCTGCGATCCAGCCCACGCCATTCACGTCCATATGCCCTCTCCTCTGGTGATAAATGCATCCGGAAACGAATTACCTTACGGTTGAGTTCCTTGGCTCTCACCTTTTGAGTCTCACGCGGTCAATTTATCACGCGTTGAGCGCGCGGCCATAGGCGTCGAGCACGCTTTCCTTCATCATCTCCGACAGCGTCGGGTGCGGGAAGATCGTGTGCATCAGCTCTTCCTCGGTGGTCTCCAGGTTCATCGCCACGACAAAGCCCTGGATCAGCTCGGTCACTTCGGCACCGACCATATGCGCGCCGAGCAACTGCCCGGTCTTCCTGTCGAAGATGGTTTTTACGAAACCCTGGTCCTCGCCGAGCGCGATGGCCTTGCCGTTGGCGGCGAACTGGAAGCGGCCGACGCGGATGTCCTTGCCTTCGGCCTTGGCTTTCGCTTCGGTCAACCCGACGGAGGCAACCTGCGGGTTGCAATAGGTGCAGCCCGGAATTTTCAATTTGTCAGTGGCGTGCACGCCGGGGACGTTGGCGATCTTTTCCACGCAGACCACGCCTTCATGCTCGGCCTTGTGGGCGAGCATAGGCGGGCCGGCAACGTCGCCGATGGCATAGATGCCGGGCACATTGGTGCTGCCGTAGCCGTCGACGACGACGCAGCCGCGATCGGTCTTCACGCCGAGCGCCTCGAGGCCGAGATTCTCGATATTGCCCTGCACGCCGACGGCCGAGATCATCCGGTCGGCGGTGATCTTCTCGACCTTGCCGTCCTTCATCTCGACATGCGCGGTTACCGAGTTCGCAGCTTTTTCGACCTTGGTGACCTTGGCATCGAGGATGATCTTCATGCCTTGCTTCTCGAACTGCTTTTGCGCGAATTTCGAGACCTCTGCGTCCTCGACCGGCATCACCGCCGGCAATAGCTCGACCACCGTCACCTCCGCGCCCATGGTGCGGTAGAATGAGGCGAATTCGATGCCGATTGCGCCCGAACCCATCACCAGCAGCGATTTCGGCATCTCCTTCGGCACCATCGCTTCGAAATAGGTCCAGATCAGCTTGCCGTCGGGCTCGATGCCGGGCAACGCCCGCGGCCTGGCCCCGGTCGCCAGGATGATGTGCTTGGCAGTGTATGTGCCCTCCCCCTTGACGCCCTTGGGCGCCGGCGGCTGTGGCTCCATCGGCTTCTTCGACGATTTCGACACGACGATCTCGCCCGCCCTGTCGCCGGAAGCCGTTTTGGACAGCTTGGCTTCGCCCCAGATGACATCGACCTTGTTCTTCTTCATCAGGAAGGCCACGCCGCCGTTCAGCCGCAGCGAGACCTTTCGCGAGCGGTCGACCACGGCAGCGGTATCGACGCTGACCTTGCCGTCGATCTTCAAGCCGTAGTCCTTCAAATGATCCGAATAGTGCATGATCTCGGCCGAACGCAGCAGCGCCTTGGTCGGGATGCAACCCCAGTTGAGGCAGATGCCGCCGAGATGCTCGCGCTCGACGATCGCTGTCTTGAACCCGAGTTGGGCGGAACGCACCGCCGTGACATAGCCGCCGGGGCCGGAGCCGATGATGATGACGTCGTAGTTCTCAGCCACGGATTTCTCCCATGATTCTCTAGAGTTCCAGCATCACGCGCACGATTGGCGCCAATGCCTGCCCGATTTTGCGCGTGTTCTCTGCGTCGAGATGGACGCCGTCGAGTGGCGTGGTCTCGGCCACCGAGCCGGCATCGAAGAAGCCGCAGCCGACCTCGTCGGCAAGGACGGAATATTGTGGCGCCAGCCGCTTCGACGCTTCATCGCCGCCGGCGAACATTTCTTTGAATTCGGCGTTTTCCGTGCGGCTGACGGCGGGCGGCGCGACGATCAGGATTTGCGGCGACGGCCAATCGAACGGGTAGTCGTGACCGCGCACGATGTCGATCAGGCGCTGCATGCCTTGCTTGGCGGCGACCGGATTGCCGTGAATCCACGGCTTCATGTCGTTGGCGCCGAGCATGATAATGACCAGGTCGATCGGCGCATGCGTCATCAGGATCGTCGGCAGCACTCTTGCGCCGTTACGGTCGGCGCCGGCCAAATGGTCGTCGAAAGCCGTTGTGCGGCCGTTCAAGCCTTCGGCGATGACCTCGATACCGCCTCCCAACGTCGCCTGCAGCACACTCGGCCAGCGGTCCTTGAGCGGGTGGCGATCCAGACTTGCCGCATCATAGCCCCAGGTCAGCGAATCGCCGTAGCAAAGGACTGTTTTCATGCGTTTGCCCCACTCCGGTCGAAATCTGCCTGCGCGCGCCTCACCCGCCCGCCCACGAACAGCCAATGCACGACGATCGTTGCAACGCTGGAAGGGCTGAAGGCAAAAAGGCTGGTGAAGAGTTCCCGCACCGCCTTCTTTCCCCTCTAGACCAGCATGCCCATCGGGTTTTCGATCATGCGCTTGAAGGCGACGAGCAGTTCGGCGCCGAGCGCGCCGTCGACAGCGCGGTGATCGGTCGACAATGTCACCGACATGATGGTGGCGATCTTGATCTCACCGTTCTTGACCACCGCGCGCTCCTCGCCGGCGCCGACCGCCAGGATCGTCGCATGCGGCGGGTTGATGACGGCGGCAAAGTCCTTGATGCCGAACATGCCGAGATTGGACACCGCCGTGGTGCCACCCTGGTATTCTTCCGGCTTCAGCTTGCGGCTGCGCGCGCGGCTGGCAAGATCCTTCATCTCGTTGGAGATGACCGACAGCGTCTTTTCGTCGGCACGCCGGATGATCGGGGTGATCAGCCCGCCGGGGATCGACACGGCGACACCGACGTCGGCATGCTTGTGCTTGACCATGGCGCTCTCGGTCCATGACGCATTGGCATCCGGCACCGCCATCAGCGCCATTGCCATCGCTTTGATGACCATGTCGTTGACCGACAGCTTGTAGGCCGGCGCCTCACCCTTGTCGGTCTTCTTCACCGGGGCGGCCGCATTGACCTGTGTGCGCAGGGCCAGGAGCGCATCAAGCTCGCAGTCGAGCGTCAGGTAGAAATGCGGGATGGTGGTCGTGGCCTCGACCAGCCGGCGCGCAATGGTCTTGCGCATGTTGTCATGCGGGACAAGCTCGTAAGAGCCGTCGGCAAACAGTTTCAGCACCTGGTCGTCCGACATTGGCTTGGCTGCGGCCGCCGGAGCCGGAGCGCCGGCAGGTGCCGCTTTCGCGGCGGGTGCTGCCTTGGCGCCGCCGCTGGAAATCGCTGCATCGACATCGGCCTTGACCACGCGGCCATGCGGGCCGGAGCCTGTCACCGCGGAGACATCGACACCGGCTTCCCGGGCGATGCGACGGGCCAGCGGCGAGGCGAAGGTGCGACCGTCCGACTGGCTGATCTCCCCCCTTGTGGGGGAGATGGCCGGCAGGCCAGAGGGGGGCGCCTCGTTCCTTGCCGCTCGCGGGACAGCGCCCCCCTCTGTCGACTTCGTCGACATCTCCCCCACGGGTGGGGAGATTGGCGCCTTATCCTGTTTTGCCTCGGCTTTTGCCGGAGCGGCAGCGCCGTCACCGCTCTTGGCGGCAGCCGCCGCATCTTCACCTTCGGCGGCGAGCACGGCGATCAGCGCGTTGACCTTGACGCCTTCGGTGCCGGCTGGAACCACCAGCTTGGCCACAGTGCCCTCATCGACGGCTTCGACTTCCATCGTCGCCTTGTCGGTCTCGATCTCGGCGATCACATCGCCCGGCGAAACCTTGTCGCCCTCCTTGACCAGCCACTTGGCAAGATTGCCCTCTTCCATCGTGGGCGACAGGGCCGGCATGGTGATGTTGATCGGCATTTTTCCTCCTCAGTTCCGCCCGGTTAGCGAACGGTGCTGGATATTGAACTGCTCCGACATTCTGCCTCGATAGCCTTCTTCCAATGCCTGAAGCGTCTCGTTTTCAGCGATGCCATCTTGTTCCAGTCTCATCCTGGCTATGTGCATGCCGACATCAGCGAGCACCATGCCCCAGTTGTGAGCGTTTGGTCCAAAGAGGTCTTGCATCGTGACGACCGCGTCCGAACCAATCCAGACGCGGAGTATTTCATCGAATTCGCTGTTCTCGACGACCACCGCGGGAACTTCTAGTTCGCGCGACATCTCGTTAACCCCGGTACGTCACGGCTTTCACCGCCTCGATGACTTCCGCGACATTGGGCAATGCCAGCTTTTCGAGGTTTGCCGCGTAGGGCATCGGCACGTCCTTGCCGGCAATGGTGATGACCGGCGCGTCGAGGAAATCGAAGGCGCGCTGCGACACCTGGTTGGCGATATGGTCGCCGACCGAGCTCTGCGGAAATCCTTCCTCCACCACCACCAGACGATTGGTCTTCTTGACCGAGGCGATGATGGTGTCGAAATCGAGAGGGCGGATGGTCCTGAGGTCGATGATCTCGGCATCAATGCCCATGCCGCGCAATTCGGCCTCGGCCTTCACCGTGTAGCTCATGCCGATGCCGAAGGAGACGATGGTGACATCCGTGCCCGACTTGTGGATGCGCGCCTTGCCAATCGGCAGCACGAAATCGTCGATCTTCGGCACATCGAAGGACTGGCCGTAGAGGATTTCGTTCTCGAGGAAGATGACCGGGTTCGGGTCGCGGATCGCGGCCTTCAGCAATCCCTTGGCGTCGGCGGCGGTGTAGGGCATCACCACTTTGAGGCCGGGAATGTGGCTGTACCAGGCGGCATAGCACTGTGAGTGCTGGGCGGCGACGCGGGCGGCCGCGCCGTTTGGCCCGCGAAAGACGATGGGCGCGCCCATCTGGCCGCCGGACATGTAGAGCGTCTTGGCGGCGGAGTTGATGATATGATCGATCGCCTGCATGGCGAAGTTGAAGGTCATGAACTCGACGATCGGCCTCAGGCCGGCCATCGCCGCGCCAACACCGACGCCGGCAAAACCGTGCTCGGTGATCGGCGTGTCGACGACGCGACGCGCCCCGAATTCCTGCAGCAGCCCTTGCGTGATCTTGTAAGCGCCCTGGTACTCGGCGACCTCCTCGCCCATCACGAAGACGTCTGCGTCACGGCGCATTTCCTCGGCCATCGCGTCACGCAGCGCTTCGCGCACCGTGGTCGAGACCATCTCCGTGCCGGCCGGGATGTCGGGATCGGCGGCGATTTCGGTTCTCGGCGCCGCGGCGACAGGTGCTGCGCCCTCGCTTTTGGCCGCAGCAGGCGCTGGCGCTGCAGTTTCCGGCTTGGCAGGTTCCTCGCCGATGCCTTCGCCTGCCTTGTCGACGTCTTCACCATCAACGGCGAGCACGGCGATCAGCGTGTTGACCTTGACACCTTCGGTGCCGGCAGGAACCACGATTTTGGCTAGCGTGCCTTCGTCGACGGCCTCGACTTCCATCGTCGCCTTGTCGGTTTCGATCTCGGCGATGACATCACCAGCGACAACCCTATCGCCCTCTTTCTTCAACCATTTGGAAACATTGCCCTCTTCCATAGTCGGCGAGAGAGCGGGCATGAGAATTTCGATCGGCATGGCCTTGCCCTCTCGTTACAGTACGATATCGGTCCAGAGCTCGGACGGATCCGGCTCTGCGTCGTTCTGGGCAAATTCGGCGGCGTCGGCGACAATGTCGCGGACCTCCTTGTCGACGGCTTTGAGCTCGTCCTCATCAGCCCACTTCTTGTCGAGCAGGCGCGCCTTGACCTGCTCGATCGGGTCGCGCTCGGAGCGCATCTTCTGCACTTCTTCCTTGGAACGGTATTTTGCCGGATCGGACATCGAGTGGCCGCGGTAGCGGTAGGTCTGCATTTCGAGAATCAGCGGCCCCTTGCCGTCACGGCACCATTCGGTGGCGAGATCGCCGGCTGCCTTGACTGCACGGACGTCCATGCCATCGACCTGGATGCCGGGAATCTTGAAGGAGGCGCCGCGGTGCGAAAAATCCGTCTCGGCCGACGAACGCGTTACCGAGGTGCCCATGGCATAGCGGTTGTTCTCGATGATGAAGATCACCGGCAGCTTCCACAGCGAGGCCATGTTGAAGCTCTCATAGACCTGGCCCTGATTGGCGGCGCCGTCGCCGAAATAGGTCAGTGTCACATTATTGTTGCCGCGATAGCGATTGGCGAAGGCGAGGCCGGTGCCGAGCGAGACCTGCGCGCCGACAATGCCGTGGCCGCCGTAAAAATGCTTCTCCTTGGAGAACATGTGCATGGAGCCGCCCTTGCCCCTGGACAGGCCGCCGCGGCGCCCGGTCAATTCGGCCATGACGCCGCGCGGCGACAGTTCCATCGCCAGCATGTGACCATGGTCGCGGTAGGCGGTGATCATCTGGTCGCCGTCGATCAGCGCCATCTTCATGCCGGTGACAACTGCTTCCTGGCCGATATAGAGGTGGCAGAAGCCACCGATGAAGCCCATGCCGTAGAGCTGGCCGGCCTTTTCCTCGAAGCGGCGAATGAGCAGCATGCGCCGGTAGGCGTCAAGCTCCTCATCCTTGGTGAAGTCGAGAGGTTTGGGGGCTGAAAGCCCTGCCGATTTGCCGTCGGATTTGGGTTTGGTTTTGGCAGGCGCTTTTCTGGCGGCGGTGGCCATGCATCACTCCCTGTTGGCGTCTCTTGCGGACACTGAGGGAGATCAGTTCTCCCCACCGATTTGGCAAAGGCTAACACGCGAGAAAGCGTTTCGCCATGCCGAAAAATGCATGGCTGACATGCGTCTAAGCGATTAAAATCGTTGAAAATATCGGCGATTAACTTGAATTTGGTTATCTTGCCGTGGCCGGTAGCATGATGGTGATTTCGTCGGCGTGGGACACATTGAGCGCCTTGCGCGCCTGCTCGTCGAGCATGTCCTTCTCCAGCGTGCCCTGATGCATGAGCTGAACACGCCGCTGCAGATCGAGCCGGCGCGCCTTGACGGCATCGAGCTTAACTTGCAGGTCGACGGCTTCGGCTTGCAACCGGTATTTGGAATAGATGCCGAATTCGCCGTGGTAGGCATGAAAGCCGAAATAGGCGAGGAACGCCACGCAGAGCGAGGGGATGATCAGCCGACCGGTATTTCTCTGCTTGTGCTGACGTGTCCACATGACCCAAATCCCTTAGAGCGCCGCGCGCGCCTGGACGCGCAAAGGGCGCTCTAACCACTCTGCGACCTAGCCCTTTCTCGCCCGATTGTGCTTAATGGACGGTTACGGACGACCGGATCTGGCGGTGTTGAAACAAAAAAGGCGAGAATGCCCCGCCCTTTCGTTTTCGGATTTTCTGGGTTTTAGGATTTTCTGCGGCTCAGCCCTTCACGATCGACTTGCCGGCGTAGAGCGCCTGTTTGCCGAGCTCTTCCTCGATGCGGATGAGCTGATTGTACTTGGCCATGCGATCCGACCGCGACAGCGAACCCGTCTTGATCTGCCCGCAATTGGTGGCGACGGCGAGATCGGCGATGGTCGAATCTTCGGTTTCGCCCGAGCGGTGCGACATGACCGCGGTGTAGCCGGCCTTGTGCGCGGTCTCGACGGCATCGAGCGTTTCGGTCAGTGAGCCGATCTGGTTGACCTTGACCAGGATAGAATTTGCGACGCCCATGCGGATGCCGTCGCGCAGCCGGGCCGTATTGGTGACGAACAGATCATCGCCGACCAGCTGGGTCTTGTTGCCGATGAGGTCGGTCAGCGTTTTCCAGCCGTCCCAGTCGTCCTCGGCCAACCCATCCTCGATGGTGATGATCGGATAGTCCGCGGCGAGCTTGGCCAGATACTTGGCCTGGGTCTTCGGATCGCGGGTCTTTTTCTCGCCTTCATAGACGTAGTTGCCGTCCTTGAAGAATTCGGTCGCGGCGCAGTCGAGGCCGAGCGCAACCTCTTCGCCCGGCTTGAAGCCGGCCTTCTCGATCGATTCCATGATGAAATCGAGCGCTGCGGGCGCGCTTTTCAAGTTAGGAGCGAAGCCACCCTCGTCGCCGACATTGGTGTTGTGGCCGGCGTCCTTCAGCCGCTTCCTCAGCGTATGGAAGATCTCCGAACCCCAGCGCACGCCATCACGCAGTGTCGGCGCACCGATCGGCAGGATCATGAATTCCTGGAAATCGATCGGGTTGTCGGCATGGGCGCCACCGTTGATGATGTTCATCATCGGCACCGGGAGCACATGCGCCTTGGTGCCACCGACATAGCGGTAGAGCGGCAGGCCAGCCGCTTCCGCCGCAGCCTTGGCCACCGCCAGCGACACGCCAAGGATCGCATTGGCGCCGAGGCGGCTCTTGTTGGGTGTGCCGTCGATCTCGATCATGGTCTGGTCGATGTGGATCTGGTTCTCGGCTTCCATCCCGCCGATAGCCTCGAACAGCTCGCCATTGACGGCCTCTACCGCCCGCAGGACGCCCTTGCCGAGGTAGCGGGCGCCGCCGTCGCGCAGCTCGACCGCCTCATGCGCGCCGGTCGAGGCGCCGGAAGGCACCGCAGCGCGGCCCATCGAGCCGTCTTCGAGCACGACGTCGACCTCGACGGTCGGGTTTCCGCGGCTGTCCAGGATTTCGCGCCCGACAATGTCGATGATGGCAGTCATTGCGATGTCCCCGATTGATCTGACGAAGCGTCGCGCACGTCTTAGCCAAAGTGCCGCAAAACGCAATCGGGGCGTCCGCAAATAGTGCCGCCACTTCCGCCACATCGAATCACGAAGCACAAATTGCTGTCATCATAAGTCATGTCAGTCATAGGCCGTGGCGGCATGCGGCTTTCTGGTTTATGCTCACAGCTGCGCGGGGCGAAACAGGAGGAGTTTCGCCATGTCTCAGTTGAGCGGTATTGTGAGTTTGTTCCTGATCGCGGCGGCGTTTTTGACGTCGTGTGACACTCAGCAGCCTCAACAGGGCGCGGTAGAGTTGTCGACCCTTGCAGCGGAGTAGATATCCTGCAAAAAAGGCCCCCGGTTCAACCGGGGGCCTTTTGATTCCGGCAGAGCAAGATCAATGCCAATAAGGCTCGACCCTGTAGTAACTGTATGAAGCATCACGCGCGGCCTCGCCGTCGGCGCCCGTCAATTCGTTGATCGAATAGGCGGGAGCTGCCTTCAGTTGCTCCTTGGTGAACGGCACGACATAGCCGCCCTTGTTCTCGTCATAGTCGAGGCTCGCCCACGGAATGGCGTGGTATTTCTCGCCGATGCCGAGAAATCCGCCAAAGCCGATCACGGCAAACATGATTCCATTCGACAATTTGTCGAGCATGACATCCTCGATGTCGCCGATGTGCGTGCCTTCCGTGTTGTAGACGGAAGTGCCGATCACCCGCGAGGCAGCGATGGCTTCAGTGTGTCCTGTCTGGGTTGTCATGATGTGCTCCTCTTGTCGTTCACTTCAGCTTCGACAATGAGGAGAGGGCTGCGAAGGTTCCAGATTTTTATGGACGCGGTCATACGTGCAGGGCTGATCACTCAGCGAGGATGAAGGTGACCTTCATGTTGACGCGGTAGGCGGAGATCGTGCCGTTCTCGACGACGACCTTCTGGTCCTGGATCCAGGCGCCTTCGACGTTCTTCAATGTCTTTGCGGCGCGGGCAATCCCCTGTTCGATGGCGTCCTGAAAGCTCTTATTCGACGATGATGTGATTTCGGTGACGCGGGCGACGGACATGGCTTCCTCCTCCAAGGCACTCGGTTGCCTGGGCAGCGTACAACCGGCGCCTGTTGATCACAAGTTTCGGGTCGGACTTAGGGCTGGGCCGCTGAACTTGCTCAGCCCTTGGCGACGCGATCGAATGCCATCAGCCTCTCAAGCAGCGCCCGAAGGTCCTTCAGCGGCACCATGTTGGGACCGTCGGAGGGGGCGTTGTCGGGATCCTGATGCGTCTCGATGAAGACGCCGGCGACACCGACCGCAACCGCGGCGCGCGCCAGCGTCTCGACGAAGCGCCGATCGCCGCCTGACGAGCCGCCCTGCCCGCCCGGCTGCTGCACCGAATGCGTGGCGTCGAAAATCACCGGCGCGCCGATCTCGGCCATGATCGGCAGGGCGCGCATATCGGACACCAGCGTGTTGTAGCCGAAGCACGCGCCGCGCTCGGTGACCAGCACATTGGCGTTGCCGGAACCGGTGACCTTGGCGACGACGTTCTTCATGTCCCACGGCGCGAGGAACTGGCCCTTCTTCACATTGACGACCTTGCCAGTTCTTGCCGCCGCGACCAGCAGATCGGTCTGGCGGCTGAGGAAAGCCGGAATCTGCAGGATATCGACATGCGGCGCGACGAGCGCGCACTGTTCCTCGGTGTGGATATCGGTCAGGATCGGCAGCGAAAACGCCTTGCGCAAATCGTCGAAGACGGGCAGCGCCGCATCGAGCCCGGCGCCGCGCGTGCCGCCAAGCGAGGTGCGGTTGGCCTTGTCGTAACTGGTCTTGTAGACGAGGCCCAGCCCGAGCTTCTCGGTCAGTTCCTTCAGCGCGCCAGCCATGTCGAAGGCGTGCTGGCGCGATTCAAGCTGGCACGGGCCGGCAATCAGCGACAGCGGCGCGGTGTTGCCGAAGACGACATTGCCGACGGTTACGGACGAATTGGGCTTGCTCATGCTTTCTCCTGGAAAACGAAGACCGCACCCTGCCCGGATGCCGGCCGCACGACAATATCATCGCCGCGTATGTCATGTTCTACGGAACTTGCGGCAAGCAGCTTGGCGACCGTGTCGGCGGAACCAACTGAAAAGACGATCGCCGCGAAGCGGAGTTCCGATGGCGCGCCGGCAGGTATGCCGAAGCGCGATTCGAAAGCGACGGGGTCAAGCAGGGTCAAGGTCGCGTTCGGCAGCTCAAACGCAGTGCTGCTCCCCGGCACGGTTGCCGGACTGTGCGTCGCGATCGAAATCAAACGGCGCTGTTCGGATGGCTCATTGCTGACCGCCACGACCTCGACAATGCCGTTTGCGCCATTGGCGTGGACCTGCAACGCGCTGCGGTCCACTTTCGGCGCATTGATCCGCTCGCAAGCAAACAGGAATGCGTCCGTCGCCCCGGTGCCGGAGGCGAAGGCCAGTTTGAACGATGCCGTGTCGCTGTTTCCCGCCGCGTCGGTGAAGGCGCGCGAAAAGCTCAGCATGTCTCCAGCCGACAGGCCGGCTTCGACATAGCGTGCGTGGTCGGCATCCGCACTTTGGGTGCCCAGGACAAGGGCGGAAAATCCCTCATTGCCGCAGCTGTCGCGATAGGCGCGATCGCGCGCGACGAAGACGTTGTCGTCAGCGACCGCTTTCGCCGCCGCTCGCGCATTGCCCACTGCCAGCAGCTCGAGATAGGTGCCGTCCTCAAGGAAGACGCAGCAGTTTTCCGTGCCGAAAGGATGGATGCCGGTCGGCGCCACGACAAAGCCAAGCGAAGCCAGCCGCGCCCGTGCCACGTCGAGGCTCGCGGTCGGCAGCACAAGATGGTCAAGCGGACAGGGGCCGGGCGGATAAGCGCCGGGCGAATGAGGGCGTGCTGGCATCGTCTCGATCATGCCGGCGCGGTGTGCATCATTCCGGAAGTTGGTTCAAGAGCCCTCGCCTGACGCGCACGGATTTCATATAGCGGCAGCGGTCGTCGCGATGGCTGTTCTTGGCCACGCTGCCTTGGCGACGCGCGAAAGCGACAGGGCGCTGATCCGACCGAACCAACGGCCGCAGATGGGTGCGCTCCTGCTTCGGTCAGTTTCCCTTCAAGTCGCAGCCACAATGTCCGCCGAATAGCGCAATTCACGCAGCGGTTTGACCTGACTGGTCGTCTCGGCATAGAGCGGATGCGCCTTGTACGCGGCCAGAGCGGCGTCATCCTCGAACTCGGCATAAACGACCAAGTCGATCTCGTCCGAAAGCGGGTCGACCTTGCTGTTGAGCGTCACCTCGAACAGACGGGAATGGGGGATGTTGCCCAGCGCCAGCAAGCCCGTGCGTACGGCCTCGACGTCCTCTTTGTGCCGTGCGCTGAAGAAAACGATATGCCGGATCAACCCCAGCCTCCTCGATCGATGTGCAGCCATGTTTTGTGTGGGCAACACGATTGCGTCAACCGGCAACGATGTCGCGGCAACAACGCGTTGGGGCGACGGCGAGGAAACCTACATCATGCTGGTAATGTAGCGCGCGATGCGGTTAATCTCCCTGACCGTGGTGTCGAGATAGCTGCCCTGATTGTAGAGCCCGTCCCAGATCAGGAAGAACGTGACGGCGCAGATGACGATGACATAACGCATGGCTAAAACTACTGCATCCGGGTGGCTGCAACCATAGTGATTCCGGCGTTGATCAGCGCCCTCCCCCAAAATCTTTCCATGATCCGTGCTCGCTTGCCTTGGCTCTTGAAGTTCCCCTTGATGACGTGAAAGATTGCTGCGGGGATTCATCGGGAAGCGGCGTTCGCGCCCTGCCGATGAACTGCGAGAGAGTTGGAAACCGGCGATTTTGCGCCGGCGCCGCAGAAGTCCCGGGGGCGTGACATGGCTCACAAGGAAGACACCAGCGTTGCGTCGGGCGACGCGGTCAAATTGGACGAATTCAATTTCGCCGAGACCGTCAAAGGCCTGCCGGCCAAGGCGCGCATGGTGCTGTCGGCGGCGATGAACCTGCCGCGTGGCTCGCTCAAGGTGAGGATGCCGGACGGCCGCGCCGTCCTCGTCGGCGGCAAGGGCCCGGGTCCGGACGCCGAACTGGTGCTCAAGAACTGGCGCCTGCCCGGCCGCGCCTTCACCGGCGGCACCATCGGCATCGCCGAATCCTACATCGACGGCGATTGGGACAGTCCCGATGTGACCAGTTTCCTGGAACTGTTCGTCGTCAATTCAGAAATCGGAGAGCGCATCGCCGGCGGCGCCAGCTGGTTGATCAACGCCGTCCAGCGTGTCCGCCACTGGTTCAACCAAAACACCCGCACCGGCTCGAAGCGCAACATTTCGGCGCATTACGATCTCGGCAACGCCTTTTACAAGGAATGGCTGGATCCGAGCATGACCTATTCGTCGGCGCTCTATGCGGCTGGTGCCAACGATCTGGAAAGCGCGCAAGCCGCCAAATATCGCGCGCTGGCCAAGGACACGGGCATCGGCGCGAACGACCACGTGCTTGAAATCGGTTGCGGCTGGGGCGGCTTTGCCGAATTCGCGGCGCGCGAGATCGGCTGCCGCGTCACCGGGCTGACGATCAGCCGCGAACAGCATGATTTCGCCAGAGCACGCGTCCAGAAGGCTGGATTTGCCGACAAGATCGACATCAAGCTGCAGGACTACCGCGACGAAACCGGTTCCTACGACCGCATCGCCTCGATCGAGATGTTCGAGGCGGTCGGCGAAAAGTACTGGCCCGTGTTTTTCGGCAAGATGAAGGATTGCCTGCGGCCTGGCGGCACCGCCGGCCTGCAGATCATCACCATCAACGAGAAAGCCTACGATACCTATCGCGCCCGGCCGGATTTCATCCAGCGTTACGTCTTCCCGGGCGGCATGCTGCCGACGCCGTCGATCCTGAAAACGCTCGGCAAAGACCATGGCCTTGCTCATCTGCGCGAGCGCATTTTCCCGGACGACTATGCCCGCACGCTCGCCGAATGGCGCCACCGTTTTTGTGGGTCATGGGAAAAGATCGTCCCGCTCGGTTTCGACGATCGCTTCAAGAAGCTCTGGGAGTTTTACCTGCATTATTGCGAAGCCGGCTTCCGCGCCAGCTACATCGATGTCCGCCAGGTGGTTTACAGGGCTTAGGGTGGCGACGACTAATTTCCGCATGGGATCAATTGGTTCTCCGTCGAACATCAAGTCGAGGATGCGGTTCGAGCCGGCTGCTGTTCAACGGCGTGCCAGCCTTCAATAGCGTGCCAAGTCCTGACCGAAGCAGAGCTTCGCGCCTGAATCCGGTCGAGTCCATAAGGGAACAGATGACGTGCGGATGCATGTGCGCGGGCGGAGACGTCAGCGCCTGTCGTCGTCGCCTTGGGTGATCAGCCGCGCGCTGCGCTGCCCTGTCAGGTAGATCCATAGCCAGCTCAGCGAAACCGCAAGCCGGTTACGGAAGCCGATCAGAAAATAGATGTGCGCCAGGCCCCATAGCCACCAGGCCAGCCGGCCGGTGAGCTTGATCCAGCCGATGTCGATCGCGGCGGCGCGCTTGCCGATCGTCGCCAGATCGCCGTCATGCCTGTAGCGGAAAGGCCGCGGGTTCATGTCGCCGGCAAGCCGGGCCTTGATCGTCGCGGCGACATGCCGGCCCTGCTGCTTGGCGGCGGGTGCTACGCCGGGCACCATGCGGCCATCCGGCCGCAGGACGTGCGCAGCGTCACCGACGACGAAAATCTCCGGACTGCCCGGCACGTTCAGATCGGGGTCGACCAGCACCCTGCCCGCGCGGTCCGCTGCCGCCCCCAGCCATTCGGCAGCCGGCGAAGCGGCGACGCCTGCTGCCCACAGGATAGTCCTGGCCGGCAGATGCGTTTCACCGAAGACGACACCCTCCGCGTCGCAACGTGTCACGGGCCGACCGAGTTCGACCGTCACGCCAAGCCGCTCGAGCGCCTTGCTGGCATAGTCGGAGAGTTCCGGCGCGAAATTGGAAAGGATACGGTCACCGGCCTCGATCAGCACCACGCGCGTCTGCCGCGTATCGATGTTGCGGAACTCGCCGCGCAGCATCTCGTGCGCCAGTTCGACAATGGTGCCGGCCAGTTCCACGCCTGTTGGTCCGCCACCGACGATCGCCAGTGTCAGCAGCGCCTGGCGCCTGGCGGGATCACTTTCCCGCTCGGCTTGCTCGAAGGCGAGCAGAATGCGCCGTCGAATGGTGGTGGCGTCCTCCAGCGTCTTCAGCCCCGGTGCGAAATTCTCCCATTCGTCATGGCCGAAATAGGCGTGGCGGGCGCCGGTGGCCAGCAGCAGCGTGTCGTATCCAACCGCGCCGCCATCATCGAGCAGCACATTTCTGCCGGCGCGGTCGACGCCGCTGACGGTGGCCAGCAGTGTCGTCACATCCTTGCGCTTGCGCAGGAGATGGCGGATCGGCCAGGCGACTTCCGAGGTCGCCAGCGCCGTAGTCGCCACCTGATAGAGCAGCGGCTGGAAAAGATGATGGTTGCGCTTGTCGATCATGGTGATGCGCACCGGCGCGCCGTCAAGCGCGCGGGTGAGTTCGAGACCCCCGAAGCCCGCCCCGACGACGACGACATGATGGCTGGTTTCGTTCATCTCATTCACTCCGGGAGCAGGTTGGGCCAGGAGAGCAGGTGGGGCGGGAGCGCAGACTGGACAGCAATTTCGCCAAGGCTGATGTAGCGACTTTTGTGCACCGCAACAACATCCGACTTTGCCGACTGCACGCCGGAAGATGTCGCTGTTGTACATGCCCCCATCCTGCCGCCGAGTATAATTTCATCGAAGCAGACGAAAGGAGAGGAACTTGCATAGCGATCATGACGACGGTCCGGGGCAATATTCCTCGCCGCCTTGCTTCATGCACGAGTTCGACCCGGAATTCCGGCCGCCCCTATCCGACTGGAACGACGTGAAACGATGGCGCAAGGCCGAGCGCGAGCGGCTGATTGCGGCGCGCCTCGCTGTCCCGGCTGAGGTGCGGACGGCAATGTCGCAGCGCATCGGCGAAAACCTCGACGCGGTGATCGGCGACATTGCCGGCCGCATGGTCAGCCTCTACTGGCCGTTCCGCGGCGAGCCGGATTTGCGGGCCTGGATAGCTTCCGTCAATGAGCGCGGCGGCCGTACCGCACTGCCCGTTGTCGTCGAAAAAGCCCGCCCGCTTATCTTTCGCGCCTATGGACCGGGCGACCGGCTTGAGAAGGGTGTCTGGAACATCCCGATCCCGGCTGGAGGCGATCCGGTGCTGCCCGACATCGTCATCTCGCCTGTCGTCGGCATCGATCCGAGACAGTATCGGCTGGGCTATGGCGGCGGCTTCTTCGACCGCACGCTGGCGGCGATGCCATTCAAGCCGCTGGTCATCGGTGTCGGCTACGAACTGCAGCGCATCGCCACCATCTACCCGCAGCCGCATGACATCCCGATGGACCGGGTGGTAACGGAGGCTTTCAAAGCCTAGGCAAGTTCCGGCTTCATCCCGACCGCCGTCCGGTCGACGATCTCGCGCAAGGCGAACGACGAGTTGATCTTCGTCACATGCGGCATTGCCGACAGCCATTCCTTGTGGATGCGCTCATAGTCGACGAGGTCCTTTGCCGCGATGCGCAGGATATAATCGTATTCACCCGACATCAGGTGGCAGGACAACACGTTCGGGCAGCGCTTTATCGCCGCCTCGAAATCCGACAGTGTCTTTTCGAATTGCCCCGACAGCGATATATGCACAATCGCCGTCATCTGGTGGCCAAGAGCGGCATTGGACAGCCGGGCGTGGTAGCCGCGGATGGTTCCGGATTTCTCCAGATTGTCCAGCCGCCGCGAGCAGGCCGACTGTGACAGGCCGACCTTCTCGGCAAGCGCCGCGTTGGGTATCCGCCCATCCCGTTGCAACGTTTCGAGGATGGCGATATCAATCCTGTCGAGCGGCATTTTTCGGGATTCCTGCGACAATCCAGCTGTTTTACGCAACGATTATCGAACCGCACCGTCTTGCGCAAGCGTATTCGCAAACACCTACGCGACGATTCGTGGTTCACTGTCTCTCAACAGCGAACATGCCCCAAAAGGCTGGATCAGGAGGAGAAGAAGATGCGCGTCGGCTGCCCCCGGGAAATCAAGAACCACGAATACCGCGTCGGCCTGACGCCGGGATCGGTCCGCGAATATGTCGCGCATGGCCACGAAGTGCTGGTCGAGACCGGCGCCGGCGCCGGCATCGGCGCCGACGACAACGCCTATCGCGCCGCCGGCGCCACCATCGCCAAGACGGCCGCCGACGTGTTTGCCAAGTCCGACATGATCGTCAAGGTCAAGGAGCCGCAGCCCAACGAATGGGTCCAGCTCCGTGACGGCCAGATCCTCTACACCTATCTCCATCTCGCTCCGGATCCGGAGCAGACCAAGGGCCTGCTGGCCTCGGGCGTGACGGCCATCGCCTACGAGACGGTCACCGACGACCGCGGCGGCCTGCCGCTGCTGGCGCCGATGTCGGAAGTCGCGGGCCGCCTGTCGATCCAGGCGGGCGCCACCGCGCTGCAGAAGGCCAATGGCGGCCGCGGCGTTCTGCTCGGCGGCGTGCCCGGCGTGCTGCCTGGCAAGGTCACTGTGCTCGGCGGCGGCGTCGTCGGCCTGCATGCCGCACGGATGGCGGCCGGCCTTGGCGCCGACGTCACCATCATCGACCGCTCGATCCCGCGCCTGCGCCAGCTCGATGATATCTTCGGCGGCCGCGTCCACACCCGCTACTCGACGGTCGAGGCGCTGGAAGAGGAATGTTTTTCGGCCGACATCGTCGTCGGCGCCGTGCTGATCCCGGGTGCCGCCGCGCCAAAACTCGTTTCGCGCGAAATGCTGTCGGGAATGAAGAAAGGCTCGGTGTTGGTCGATGTTGCCATCGACCAGGGCGGCTGCTTCGAGACCTCGCACGCCACAACTCATGCCGACCCGACCTATGAGGTCGACGGCGTCGTTCACTATTGCGTCGCCAACATGCCGGGCGCGGTGCCGGTCACCTCGGCCCAGGCGTTGAACAACGCGACGCTGCATTACGGCCTGCAGCTTGCCGACAAAGGCCTGAAGGCGCTGGTCGACGATCATCATTTGCGCAACGGCCTCAATGTCCACAAGGGCAAGATCACCAACCGCGCGGTGGCCGAATCACTCGGCTATGAGTTGGTCGAGCCGAAGGCCGTTCTCGCCGCCTGAACCTGCCGCTGATTCTCTCCCGACAAAGCCGCCGGCGCCCCGGCGGCTTTTTTTTCCACAAGAAAATTTCACGGTTTGCGATCAACTGGCCGGCTTTACCCGCTATGCTTGCAATGTGTCATTACTGTGGCTTTTTTGTTACATCCGCCAGCACGGGCAGGTGCTAGACGGCTGACGGGTTTTTCAAAAGGCAGGGGCAATGATCAACAAACGATTCGCAAAATCTCTTCTTCTTGGCGCAGTTTCCGTTCTGGCGCTTGGTTCGGCTTCTCATGCCGCCGACGCGCTTGTGCCGGTCGTCGAGACGTCGGCCTTCAACTGGAGTGGCATTTATGTTGGCTTCGGCGTCGGCGCCGGCGCCAATGTCCACGAGCTCAGCAGCGATTTCCTTCCCGGCTTCTCGTTGAACGGCATTGGTGGTGAAGGCGTATACGGTGAGCTGACCGTTGGGTACGACTATATGGTGTCGCCGCGCTTCCTGATCGGCGGACTCCTGGACGCCCATATCGGCAACATTGAAACCACGCTCGACGTAGCTGGATTCGAGGCTTCGGTCCGCGAGACTTACGGTTTCGACGCTGGTCTGCGGGCCGGATACCTGTTCACGCCGAACACGCTGGGCTATGTGCTCGGCGGCTATTCCTGGCAGAAATACGAACTCGACACCAACGCTGGTATTGACCTGGATTGGGACCAGAGCGGCTACTTCGTCGGAGCCGGCGTTGAAACGGCCATCAACAGCAACTGGACCATCAAGACAGAATATCGCTATACCCGCTTCGGCACCAATGATGATCTGCTTTCCGAGTTCGGTTTGCCGGATGGCGCCCTCAATATCGACACATCGCGGCATACGTTCCAGGTCGGGGCCAACTATCGCTTCGGCGCCCAGAATGGCGGCGTCGCCTCTTTTGAAGCGCCTGCCTACAACTGGACCGGCTTCTACGTCGGCGGCGCCGCCGGCGCGGGTGCGTCGGTGCATCAGATCGAAGTTCCGCCGCTTGGCGGGCTCGAGTTCAACGGGCTCGGCGGCGAAGGTGTGTTCGGCGAATTGAACGTCGGCTATGACCATGATTTCGGCAGCTGGGTCGCAGGTGTCATGGTGGATGCCCGCTACTCCGGCATGACTTCCGAGTTGGAATTTCCAGGCGGATCGATCAATCTGGATACCGATTACGGCTTCGATGTGCTTGCCCGCGTCGGCATGAAAGTCAACGAATCGACACTCGCCTATGTGCTCGGCGGTTACAGCTGGCAGCATTTCGATCTGAATGCGTCTTCGCCCATAGGCGACATCCTCGATTGGGACTCCAGCGGCTTCTCGGTGGGTGGTGGTCTGGAAACGGCCATGTCCAGCAACGTGACCGTCGGCCTCGAGTACCGCTACTCGCAGTTCTCCGAGGAGGATTTTTCCTCTGAACTTGGGCTGCCGGACGACACTCTCACCTCTACGCCTTCGTTTCACACCGTCCGCATTGGTGCGAAGTACAAGTTCAACTAATTTTCGAGCCGTCCAGACAACAGTCAAAGCCCGTCGGTCATTCCGGCGGGCTTTTTCTTTGGGTAAAGAAATATAATGCAGGCAGCAAAAAAGCGGAGCCAAAGCCCCGCTTCCTCTGATATCGAGATCTCCCGCCGGTTCATCCGCGGTCGGCAAATCGATCGACAATCATTCCATAACGCGACATTGCGACAGGCGTACGACAGCTGCGACCGATCCGGTCACGCGCGCTCGATCCGGCACTGGTAGCAATTGTTTCGTGCCGAGCGGACATGCACATAGGCGATGTCGTCGCGCTCGAACAAACTCTCGGCCCGCGCCGCGATAGCGCCCGTTGGGATGACGCCGCCGCTGCCGTACACGATGCGGTCGTCGCTGCCGTAGCCGCGCACGATGTAGTCGCTGCTTTCGAGAATTTCGGGAAGCGCCTCGGCCTCGGCAGCGCGCTCGCAAGGCTCGGCATGCAGGAAGATCGGACCGGTCTCGGCGTAAGGCTGCAATTGCGGGAATGGCCGATAAGCCAGGACAAGGTAGGCTTCTCCAGCGGCGACGTTCTTCAGGCAGTGGCGGCAAGGCACGCCGTCACCGTCGGATATTTTCCGCTCTGGGATCAGGCCATAGGCGTCCGGCCCGCCGCGCTGCAAAGCTCTGACGCCTTCCGTGGGCAAGGCCTTGAATTGGATGGTCATGGTGAAATCTCCGATGTCGTCGACCGGAAATTACGTCGCTGCGCCAGCGCTTCCCACCCGATTCCTGCCAATCTGGATCAGTCCATCAGCGCGTCGAGACCGCGCACCAGCCCTGTGATCTCCTGTACCCGCCGGATAGCGAGCAGCGTGCCGGCCACATAAGGGGCAGCGGACGAGCCGGCGTCGTGGCGGATGGTCAGCCGCTCGTCGGGCAGGCCGAACAGCGCTTCGCAGGACAGGATGTAGGAAGGCAGGCGAAGCGCATGCACCTGCACCCCCTCACCCGTGCCAACCGCCGCACCGCGCGTTCCCGGCACACCGGAGACCTCCGAGACCGGCCGCGCGGTCGAAGCCTTGCGGACTTCGGCCAGCACTTCGGCAAGCTCGCGCGCCGTGCCGGACGGCGCGTCGGGTTTCCTGGCGCTGGCATAGTCGATGACCTCGACATCCGGCACGTATTTCGCCGCGATCAGGGCAAACCGCTTCATCAGCGTGGCGGTGATCGAAAAATTGCCTGCGGCAATGACGCCGACACGGTTGGCGCGGGCTGCAGCATCGATCTCGCCGAAATCGGTCGCACCCAGCCCCGAGGTGCCGATCACCACGTGCCGTCCGTTTTCGATGGCCAGCAGCGCGTGGTCCTTCACGACATGCGGTTTGGTGTAGTCGACCAGCACGTCCGACGGCACCTCCATTGCCTCGGCCAGCGAGGCGGCAACGATGATGCCGTTTGCCGGCAGGCCGACCAGCAGGCCGGAATCCTGCCCAGCGCCGCTGCGTGACACGGCCGCGGCCAGCGCCATGTCGCCTTGCGCCCCGATCGCCGGAACCAGTGCCTTGCCGACCCAGCCGGTCGCACCGGCCATCACCACCCGAATCATCATTGATCCTCCCATCGCCATTTCGAGCGCCACGCGTTCCCTTGGATGCGTGGCGAACGCTCCAACAGTTTGCCTCCGAGCTGAAGCATCGATGAAATTCAGTCTGCGGAGAAAATCATGGCCGCATGACGCTGGCCGCACGTTCGGCGAAGGTCATTGGATGCACCATCTCCTTCTTTTGCGCGACCGGTTCAAAGCCGAGCTTCTGATAGAGCGGCAATGCCGCTGGATGGTCGAGCGTGCAGGTCTGCACCGTCACCCGCCTTGGTCCGTGCGACCAGGCGGCGTCGATCGCCGCACCCAGGAACCAGCGGCCGATGCCTTGGCCGGTGGCGTGCTCCATCATGCCAAAATAGGCCAGTTCCACTTCTCCCGGCAGATGCGGCTTCAGGTCGAAAAAGCCGGCCGGCGAGCCGTCGAGATACAGCACCCTGATGTCCCGGTCCTCGCGGTGGATCCCGGCAGAAAGCTCCTCGTCGCTCAGCCTCAGCACGTTGACCCAGTGCCATTTGCGGCCCACCCGATCCATCAAATAGCGGTAGAAATGCAGCGGAATGTCCTTGGTTTTCAGCAATGCGATCTGGCGGTTGTACGGCAGCGGCGGCGAATAGGCCGGCGGCGCATGCATTTCGAGAAACGTCACCGTGACCTCGATGTCTTCAAGCGCGCCGTTTTCCATCGCAGTCAGTCCTTGCCCGTCACGACGGGCGTATCGCCAAGCCCACCCCATTCGGTCCATGAACCGTCGTAGAGCCTGTTGTCGGTGTGGCCTAGCGTCTCGAGCGCCAGCGTGATCGCCGCCGCCGTAACGCCTGAGCCGCAAGAGGTGACGACCGGCTTTGACAGGTCGATGCCGGCGTCCTCGATCACCTTGCGCAACCGGTCTTTCGACAGCAACTCGCCATCCTCGGCAAGCGCCGAAAACGGCGCATTGCGCGCGCCGGGCATATGACCCGAGCGGACGCCGGCGCGAGGCTCCGGCTCGGTACCGGCAAACCGGCCAGGCGAACGCGCGTCGGCGATCTGGCTTTCTCCGGTCTCGACGATCCGGCGCATGTCGGCCAGGCTGGCGACGCGAGCGGCATCGAAGTCGGCATGGAACACGCAAGGCGCGATCTTCGTCGGCTCCGCCGTCACCGGCCGTCCAGCCGCTTTCCAGCGATCGAAGCCGCCGTCCAATATGTAGACCTGGAACACCCCCATGACACGGAACATCCACCAGGCGCGCGGCGCCGAGAAGAAGCCCGGGCCGTCATAGACAACGATGGTGTCGTCGGCCGAAATGCCCATGGCGCCGACATATTGGGCGAAATGCTGCGGCGACGGCAGTGTGTGCGGCAGTGGGGAATCAGGATCCGAGATCGCATCGTGATCCAGGAAACGGGCGCCCGGAATGTGCGCTGCGTCATATTCGGCGCGCGCGTCGCGTTTCTGCGCCGGCAAATACCAGGACGCGTCGACGATGGTCAGGCCAGGCTCGCCGAGGCGCTTCTGCAACCAGTCCGCATCGATGGTGAAAGGGCTGTCTTCGGCCATTGTTCTTCTCCTGCCCGCCTTCGATAATCTGTTTATCAGGCCGGCTGTTTATCAGGCCGGCGGCATTGGTCCAAAGCGTATTCGGAAGCGCCGGTTCTCGCGACCCTTCTTCTCGATCTTGCCGATATGGATCTCGCCGACTTCTCCAGTGCTCTTCACATGAGTGCCGCCGCAAGGCTGGCTGTCGATCGAGGCGTTCTCGCCAATGCAGACCAAGCGGATCTTGCCCGTGCCGACCGGCGGCCGAACATTCTTCGATTTCACCAGTCCCCGATTGGCCGCCAACTCCTCGTCGGTGATCAGCCTGACAAAGACCGGGTGGTCGGCCCGCACCAATTCCATCAGCCGGGCCGTCACGTCTTCCCTGGTGAAGCCGGCATCCGGAATATCGAAATCGATACGGCTGTCGTCCTCGGAAACCGAGGCACCGGTGATCGGGAACGGGCAGACGACGGTAAGCAAGTGGCAGGCTGTGTGCATGCGCATCAGCAGATGCCGCCTCTGCCAATCGAGGGCAAGCTTTACCGGCTCACCGACCTCAGGCACCGCCTGCTCAGGCGGCGGCACATGGATGATGTCATCCTTGGTCTCACCGGTGATGGTGGCGGCAACAGGGATCAGGCTGCCGTCGGCGCGTTCGAGGGTGCCCGTATCGCCAGGCTGCCCGCCCGACGTGGCATAGAAGATCGTCCGGTCCAGAATGATGCCGCCACGGTCGTTGACGGCGACAACCACGGCATCAGCCGTCCTGAGATAGGCGTCGTCGCGAAACAGGGCATCCGTCCTGTAAGCCATCACCCAACCTTTTCGAACGGCACCGAGATTGTGCTCCGCTGTTCCATCCAGCCCGGCACCGGCAGCTGCTTTTGACGCAGGAATTCCGGGTTGAACAATTTCGACTGATAGCGCGTGCCGTAGTCGCAAAGCACGGTCACGATGGTATGGCCGGGACCCATCTCACGTGCCAGCCGGATCGCGCCGGCAATGTTGATGCCGGTCGAGCCGCCGATGCACAGGCCTTCCTCCTGGATCAGGTCGAAGACGATCGGCAGTGCATCCTCGTCCGGAATCTGGAAGGAGAAATCCGGCGTGAACCCTTCCAGATTGGCGGTGACCCGCCCCTGCCCGATGCCTTCGGTGATCGAGCTGCCTTCGGATTTCAGCTCGCCGCTGGTGTAGAAACTGTAGAGCGCCGCACCGAGCGGATCGGCGAGCGCGATCTTGACGTCCTTGCACCTGGCCTTGAGCCCGAAGGCGACCCCTGCCAGTGTTCCGCCGGAGCCGACCGCCGAGACGAAACCGTCGACCTTGCCGCCGGTCTGGGCCCAGATTTCTTCCGCCGTGGTGCGGGTATGGCCATCACGGTTGGCGACGTTGTCGAACTGATTGGCCCAGATCGCGCCGTTCGGCTCGGACCGGGCCATCTGCTCGGCCAGACGGCCCGACAGTTTCACATAATTGTTGGGGTTCTTGTAGGGAACGGCAGGCACCTCGATCAGCTCGGCGCCAAGCAATCTGATCGTGTCCTTCTTCTCCTGGCTTTGCGTCTCCGGGATGACGATTACGGTGCGGTAGCCAAGCGCCTTGGCGACCAACGTCAATCCGATGCCGGTGTTGCCGGCCGTCCCCTCGACAATCACCCCGCCCGGCCTCAAAAGTCCGCGCTGCTCGGCGTCGCGGATGATGAACAGCGCGGCACGGTCCTTGACCGACTGGCCCGGATTCATGAATTCGGCCTTGCCTAGGATCTCGCAACCGGTTTCTTCCGAGGCTTTGTTGAGGCGGATCAGAGGCGTATTGCCGATCGCTTCGATCACAGAACGGGGCATGGAGATTCCTTTATGCTTGCGGCCGAACCCTAGAAACCCGAAGCTTGGGTTTCAAGGCAAGAATTTGCCTGGTCCAGCAGCATTTCCGGGCTGCAATTTCCTAAAACAGACGTTGCGTTGCGCCAATCATTGAAGCTCACCATTGAAAAGCGCTCTTTTCATCCGATTTCTTCACCGCTAGAGCACAGGCTAAGAAAAAGTCGCAGGGCATAGCATGACACTCTATCGGGCCGACCCGAAGCACGGCGTCGCCTGGATTACCGGCGGCAGCAGCGGCATCGGCCGTTCACTGGCCAAGGACCTTGCGGCGCAAGGCTATGTCGTCGCGGTGACGGCGCTCGACGACGATCCGATCGACACGCTTGTTGTCGAGACGGTGCAGATGCCGGGCCACGTCACGGCCTATCCTTGCGACGTCACCGACGAGAACCGCATGGCAAGGACGGTCGCGGCGATCGAGAAGGATCTCGGCCCGATCGTCTTGGCCGTGTTCAATGCCGGGAGCTATATTGCGACCGCCGGCGAAGACCTCACCGTCCGTGGATTTCGCCAGTCCTTCGATGTCAATTATTTCGGCATCATCCACGGCCTGGTGCCGGTCATCGAGCGCATGCGCGTCCGCGCGCGCGGCCATATCGTCCTGGTCGGTTCGGTCACTGCCTATTTCGGCTGGCCGACCACGGCCGCCTATGGCGGCACCAAGGCGGCGATCAATATCCTCGCCGAATCGCTGAAGTACGATTTCGACAAGATGAACGTCCGCATCCAGGTGATAAACCCGGGCTTCGTCGACACCCCGCTGACCGAGAAGAATTTGCTGCCGATGCCCGGGCTGATGCCGGTCAATCGCGCCTCGCGCCGCATGGCGCGCGGCATCAAGTCCGGCGGCTTCGAAGTCACCTTCCCGTGGCGCTTGAGCTGGGGCCTGAAGCTGCTCAGAATCCTGCCGAGACCGTTCTGCCGATGGGTCATCAGCACCGCGACCCGCTGGACGGCGCGTCCGCTTAATTTCGACCGAAAGCCGCCGAGCGAATAGATCGGCCATCAAAGTTGGCGATCCCGCCGCCGGCGGGACGTCGTTGCCTGTTTGCCATCGTGGCCATAGGCTGAGATTTATTGCATGGAGTCTGCGATGGGGCGACGGATCGTGCTTGCGATATTGGCTCTCGCCGTCATTCTCGTCCTTGCCTACGTCTTTGGCCCGCGCGTCCCAGCCGACATCACGATCCGCTTCGATCCTTCCGTGATCGGCGATGACCCGCAAGCCTATCTGACACGCAAAGAGGCGGCCGTACCTGATATCCACGACGGGCTGGAAAAGGAAATCATCTGGGCCAATCCGATGGTTCACGCCAGGACGCCGCTGTCGATCGTCTATATCCACGGCTTTTCGGCGTCGAAGGGCGAGGTTCGGCCGCTTCCCGACGAGGTGGCCGACCAGCTCGACGCCAATCTTTAATACACCCGTCTCACCGGCCACGGACAGGGCGGCGCCGCAATGGCGGACGGCAGCGTCAACGCCTGGATCAACGACTATGAGGAAGCGCTCGCCATCGGCCGAGCGATCGGCGACAAGGTGATCGTCATCGCCACCTCGACCGGCGGCTCGCTGGCAGCCTGGGCGGCGACGCAGCCGGGCGCATCCGACGGGGTGGCGGCAATAGCGTTCATCTCGCCGAATTTCGGCGTCAAGGCTTCCGGCGCCGAACTTCTGACCATGCCGTGGGGCCGAGAGATCGCCGAGCTGGTTGCCGGCAAGGACCGCAGCTTCGTGCCGCGCAATGCGCTGCACGAGAAATTCTGGACCTGGCGCTATCCGATCGCGGCGACGCTGCCGATGGTGGCGCTGACCGAGCTGGCCTATGGCGCGCCGGTGGAGAAGGCGACCATCCCTGCCCTCTTCATCCTTTCCGATTCGGACAGGATCGTGCGGCCGGACCGCACCCGTGACATCGCCGGGCGCTGGGGCGCGGCGCACGAACTGGTGCCGGTCGACGATACCGGCGATCGGGACAACCATGTCATTGCCGGAGACGCGCTGTCGCCAGCAACCACAGCTTTCCTCGCCCAGCGCATTGTCGTCTGGGTACAGGCGGTGGTGAAGTAGATTTCTGGCGAAAAAGGCGACCGAAGCATCGCTCCGATCGCCTTTTTCATTGTGAGCAGCCGACCCGACAGGCGCGGGCCGGATGCGCTATCTGATTACGCAGCCCGCGCTGCTGGCCGCTTGCCGCCGAAACGACGCTTGTTGTTGCCCTTGAACGCCTTGGCGCCCTCCGGCTTGCGTTCGCCGGCAAAGGCCGGCTTGTCGCCGAAGCGCTTGTTGCCGTTGTTGTGGCCGCTCGGCCGCCTGCCGTCGCGACGACCATTACGGTCGTTGGCCGGCTCGAAGCTGCGCTCGTTCTTTTCGGCAGGATTGCGCTGCGGGTCGGGACTGCCGAGATGGTCGGCAACGATTGGCAGCTTGGTGCGGATGATGCGCTCGACCTGACGCAGCTTGCTGTTCTCGGACGGGTCGCAAAGCGTGATGGCGATGCCGTCCATGCCGTTACGGCCGGTGCGGCCGATGCGGTGGACATAGCTCTCCGCCTCGTCCGGCAGGTCGAAATTCACCACATGGCTGATGCCGGGCACGTCGATGCCGCGCGCCGCGATATCGGTCGCCACAAGAATGCGCACCGAACCCTCGCGGAAATCGTTCAGCGCCTTCTGGCGGGCGTTCTGCGACTTGTTGCCGTGGATGACGGCGGCCTTGAAGCCATCGCGCTCGAGATCCTTGGTCACCCTGTCGGCGCCATGCTTGGTGCGCGAAAAGATGATGACGGACTTCATCGCCTCGTCGGCGAGCATCGTCGCCAGAACCTGGCGCTTCTGTTTGGTACGGGCAAAGACGACGCCCTGCACGATCTCGGCCGCCGCAGTGCTGTGCGGCGCCACTTCGACGCGGATCGGGTTCTTCAGCAGGCCTTTCGCCAGCTCGGCGATTTCGGCCGGCATGGTCGCCGAGAACAGCACCGTCTGACGGTCCGGCGCGGTCGCCCTGGCGATGCGCTTGACGTCGTTGATGAAGCCCATGTCGAGCATGCGGTCGCCTTCGTCGAGCACCAGCCATTTGGTGTCGGCAAGCACGAGGTCGCCCTCACGCACCAGATCGGTCAGCCTGCCGGGCGTGGCAATCAAAATGTCGACGCCGGGAGCGATCTTCTTCACCTGGCTGAAGCGCGAGACGCCGCCAAGCACGAGTGCTGTCGAGACATGCGCGCCCTTGGCGAGGAGCTTGATCATCTCTTCGATCTGCACGGCGAGTTCACGCGTCGGTGCCAGGATCAGCGCACGAGCGGTCTTCGGCCGGCGCTTGGTGCCGAGAGCGATGATCTTCGAAAGGATCGGCAGCGCGAACGCCGCGGTCTTGCCCGAACCAGTCTGGGCGATGCCGAAAATGTCACGGCCTTCCAGCTGCGGCGGGATCGCCTGGGCCTGGATCGGCTTCGGATCGGTGAAGCCTGCGCCATGGGTGGCCTTGAGCAGCGCGCCCGTAATTCCAAGCGCTGCGAATCCCGAAAGCTCGCCAGTGTTCTTACCGGTCAGATTGTCGTTACCGGTCAAAGTGTTTTCGTTGTTCAAAATATTCTTCTTTCACGCGGCTCCTGGCCGCAAACATCAATGGCGGCAGGGCGCAACCTGCCGTCGAAAAACTGTCATGAAACGACAAGGCGGGCGGACGTTATCGTCCGCACGGCTGCGCTGTCGTGCCCGCAGGCATCATGCCACGGGGCTTTTTCGCCGCCTTGCCGATGTGCCGGAAAGAGGGAAAACAGACGCAACCAGTCTCATTCGTCGAGAAGGCCGGATAGGTCCCGGCCCAAGCGCCTATGCCGCCGCATATGGCCCAGTTCGCCGCGAAATGCAAGGGCCGTCATGTTGCAGCGCAGCAAAAACAGTCACGACGGGCAGCCGTGAAGGCCTGCTCAAACTTCTCGGCCATTCTACTACACCTTCGTCATCCTAGGGCGAAGCAAGGAGCGAAGCGACGCGGCGCAGACCCTAGGATCCATGCCGTTACCCAGGCCGAAAAATGCAGCGGACCAGAATGGCGCTTGCGTCCGCAACGGTGCCAGCTAACCTTCTACCATGACCGGCTATGCCTATATGACCGCGAGCCAAAAGCGTGGCACGATCTACATCGGCGTCACCAACGACCTAGGCCGCCGCATGCCGGAGCATAAATCCGGCCAACGCTCGCGCTTCACCAGCCGCTACGGCGCGCAGCGTCTGGTCTGGTACGAGGAGCACTTCGATATTCGAGCGCCATCCAGCCGGAGAAGTCGCTGAAGCGCTGGCCGCGCCAGTGGAAGATCGAGCTAATCGAGAAGGCCAATCCGGAGTGGTTCGAGCTTTTTCGCGGAACCGGGTGGTAGCGTTCGGTTCAGAGCCGCTGCATTCTCGGCTGATGTCACGGAATGGATCCTAGGGTCTGCGCCGCGTCGCTTCGCTCCTTGCTCCGCCCTAGGATGACGAAGTGGGGAATGCTTCGGCTAATCTCAAACGTTTCCACTGACATCGGCCCATTTGCGGTGGACGCTGCCCCAGCAAGCGAAGCGAGAGCGGTTGGTAAGCCGCACCTAACAGACGGCCAGCTATGCCCGCCAGCGTATCGAGATCGGCGGCGAAAGCACGCCAGCGTTGCGAAAACAAAGCAGGCCGAAAAGCGGCGCTTGCGCTCGCTTACCGCCACGATTACCACAAATCAGCTTTCCGTTTTGGGGACCGAGCGATGAAGGACGTGCTGAAGGAACTCGAGCGCCGCCGCGCCATGGCGCGCATGGGCGGCGGCAAGGCCCGTATCGACGCTCAGCACAAGAAGGGCAAACTCACCGCGCGCGAACGCATCGACGTCTTTCTCGACGAAGGCTCGTTCGAGGAGTTCGACATGTATGTCGAGCATCGCTCGACCGATTTCGGCATGGAGAAGACCAAGATCGCCGGCGACGGCGTCGTCACCGGTTGGGGCACCGTCAATGGCCGGCCGGTCTATGTCTTTGCCAAGGACTTTACCGTGTTCGGCGGCTCGCTGTCCGAGGCCCACGCCGAAAAGGTGGTCAAGGTGCAGGAGATGGCGCTGCGCAACCGCGCGCCGATCATCGGCCTCTACGACGCCGGCGGCGCCCGCATCCAGGAAGGCGTGGCAGCACTTGGCGGCTATGCCGAGATATTTCAGCGCAATGTGCTCGCCTCCGGCGTCATCCCGCAGATTTCAGTGATCATGGGCCCTTGCGCCGGCGGCGACGTCTATTCGCCGGCGATGACCGACTTCATCTTCATGGTGCGCGGCACCTCCTACATGTTCGTCACCGGGCCGGACGTGGTGAAGACCGTCACCAACGAGACGGTAACCGCCGAGAGCCTCGGCGGCGCCTTGGTCCACACGACGAAGTCGTCGATCGCCGATGGCGCTTACGACAATGACGTCGAGGCGCTGCTGCAGATGCGCCGGCTGGTCGATCTGCTGCCTGCCTCCAACACGGCTGAAATCCCCGAGATCGAATGTTATCAGTCGGTCACCGATCATGATCTGTCGCTCGACCGACTGATCCCCGACAATGCCAACAAACCTTACGACATCAAGGAGTTGATCCTTAAAGTTGCCGATGAGGGTGACTTCTTCGAGATCCAGCAGGATTTTGCAAAAAACATCGTAACCGGCTTCGGGCGCGTCGAAGGGCGCACGGTCGGCTTCGTCGCCAACCAGCCGATGGTGCTGGCCGGCGTGCTCGATTCGGACGCCAGCCGCAAGGCGGCGCGGTTCGTACGCTTCTGCGACTGTTTTTCGATTCCGATCGTCACCTTCGTCGACGTTCCAGGCTTTTTGCCCGGCACCGCGCAGGAATATGGCGGGCTGATCAAGCACGGCGCCAAGCTCTTGTTCGCCTATGCCGAAGCGACCGTCCCGAAGATCACCGTGATCACCCGAAAAGCCTATGGCGGCGCTTATGACGTGATGGCGTCGAAGCATCTGCGCGGCGACATGAACTATGCCTGGCCGACGGCGCAGATCGCAGTGATGGGCGCCAGGGGCGCGGTCGAGATCATCTATCGCAAGGACATCGGCGATGCGGAGAAGATCGCAGCACATACAAAGGCTTACGAGGATCGCTTCCTGTCGCCCTTCGTCGCCGCCGAGCGCGGCTATGTCGACGAGGTGATCATGCCGCATTCGACCCGCCGCCGCATTGCGCGTGCGCTGCGCATGCTGCGCAACAAGGATATGCAAAACCCCTGGAAGAAGCACGACAACATTCCGTTGTGAGGCGCTGATGTCGCGAAAGCGACCACAGCAAAAGCTCACTCCGCTTCCGCGGCGCCGAACCCTGCGCCCATCGTCGCGCGGACGGCGCCCGACCACGGCGTGGCATGATTGTCGATGCGCATCTGGAAGATAAAATAGGTCGGCGAGCAGAAGCCGACACCTTTCACCTTGCCGATACCAGGCGTGTCGGGCGGCAGCGATTGGCACATGTAATCTTCGCGGCAGAAATGATCGGCCGAGCAAGCCGGCCGGTTGCCGCGATTGACGGCGCCGCCCAGGCACTGGTCGAAATTATTGGTCGCCACGCAGATGTCGAACTTTTTGCCGCCGACCAGCCCGCAGATCTCGTTCGGCATCGGCTTGCCCGGCTTGAAGCCGGCAAAGGCACGGTCCTTGTCATTGCATCCGCGATAGGCGATGCCGGCCGGCACACCGATCTTCGGCGGCCGGCAGGTGTAGGCGGTGCGCGAAATGTCGGTGACGAAGGCCGCGAACTGGCCGGTAATGCTGTAGCGGTCATTGAAAGGCTGCGTGCCGTTGCTGGCGATCGAGCCGGTCAGGCATGGATGGCCGGAGAACATCTTTTCGCTGTCCTTGGGCAGCAGGCATTGCGCCAGTTTCGTCCGCACCCCCGATGCCGTCGCCAGCGCCGTGCAGACGGTGCCGCCGCCGCATTGCCAGATCGTGCCGAAGCGGGCCGCATCCGCCGGCATCAAACACGGCATCGCCATCTCGGCCGGTGCGTAAGCGACCTCGCCGGCGTCTTTCCATGCGGCCGGCGGCGCGAAGGACAGCGGGCGGAGGCGGTTCGGCTCCTTGCCGTCGGCGGTCGCACGCAGCCAGGCTTCGCGCCGCGGCATCTCGGCATGGAGATGCGGCGAGATGCCGACCTCGATGCGGTTCAGCGGCGATGTCGTCTTGTCGTCGAGGCCGATGAAATGGAAACCGGCGGTCGAACCAGCCTGATGGCAACCCTGGCAGGCGCCATTGTCGAGCCGCTCGACCAGCGCTTCCGGCGTGCGCAGCAGCTTCAGCCCGGAATAGTCCAGCCCGGAAAAATCCGCGGGCTGGAACAGCGGCGTGAACGGGTGATTGGCCTGCCTCGCGCTGCCGAAAGTCGACCATGAGACGACTTTCTTCGCCAGGAATTCATTGGGGATTTCGTAGACGCCGAGATCGACCGCCGCGAGATTGGCGCTGAGATAGTCGGCGAGTTTTGCTTTCAGCGCGGCGTCTTCCGAGAGCAGCGCCACATCCGGCGTGTTTTCCAGCGGCTTTTCGCTGACCGTCTCTCCATCGATGCCAAAAATCCGCAGGAGGTAGGCAGCCTGCCCGCCAAATTCGGTCTCCTGGCCGGAGGGAAAGCGCACCATCTGGGCGTTGAGCTCGAGCTGCTTGAAGCTCAGTCCGGCCTTTTCAAGCGGCCCGCCGATGAGCCAGCCGATGTCGACGGTCTCATCGAGCTGCGGCGTCCAGCGTCCGGCAACGCCGACGCAGCCGCCATCGGCGTCCGGCGCGACGCCATAGATGGCATTGAAATTGAACGGCAGGCGCGAGGCCAGAACCTTGCCGTTTTTCTTGAAGCTGTAGGCAAGGCGGTAGATGAAACGGACCTCGCCGCAACCCCCGTCGCCTCGTATCTCGGCGAAATCACGCCGATCGAGCCGGTTGACGACACCGACCAGCCGAAAGCGCGCGGCGTCGGTCTTCAGCCAGCGCATGTCTATGATGCGGCCGACATTGCCGTCGGTGACTTCGTAGAGCGGCCGCCCGCCAGCCTTCATCTCGGCGCGCAGCGCGGCGACATCGCTGGCAATCGTTTCGACGATCTGATGATAGGCCGGCGCCTTGTCATAGAGCGTCTTCAGGTCGCCCTTGCCGTCGACATCGAAAATGCCGTCGACATCGAAAATGCCGGCGAAATCAAAACCCCTGGCGTCGAGTGCGGCGAGCACAGCCGGATCGTCGACGATCATCACCGGACCTTCGGCGCGCGCCAGGCTGGCCAAGAAAAAATTGGCGAAAATCACAGCGATCAAGGCGAGCCGACGGTTCATTCAGCGGTCATCCCGTTGCGATTTTCAGCAAGCTCGCGCAGCACCGGCACCAGCGCCAGCGGCAAGTCTTCAGCGATCAGCCCAGGTCCGAAACGGCTGCCGGCCTCAGCATGAATCCAGACCGCCGCGCAGGCGGCTTCGAAAGCCGGCATGCCTTGCGCCAGAAAGCCGGCGATGATGCCCGACAGCACGTCGCCCGAACCGGCGGTGGCCAGACATGGCGCGCCGTTGCCGTTGATCGCCGCCCTGCCGTCGGGCGCCGCGATCACCGTGTCCGCGCCCTTGTAGACGACGATGGCGCCGGCGCGCGCGGCGGCAGTGCGCGCCTTGGCCAGCTTGGACAGGTTCCTGGCTGCGGCGATGTCCGCAAACAGCCTGGCGAATTCGCCCTCATGCGGCGTCAGCACCAGCGCCGGTGCGTTCGGGCGACGGGCGGCTTCGAACAGAACGTTGGGCGCATCGCGAAACGAAGTGATGCCATCGGCATCGAGCACCAGCCCGTCGACCCTGCCGTCCTGCCGGTCTCCGGCGGCCAGCACGCCGAGGGCAAAATCGCGGGTCTTTTCGCCGACGCCAAATCCGGGTCCGAGGACAAACGCCGATGGCCGGCGGCCGTCGATGAATTCCTGCACGTCCGCGATGCTGTCGGCCTTTTTCAGCATGATCGAAGTCAGATGCGCGGCGTTCACCTGCATGGCGTTCGCCGGCGACAGCACGGTCACCGCCCCTGCCCCGCTTCTGGCTGCGGCAAGCGCCGACAGCCGTGCGGCACCCGTCGCCGATGGCCCGCCGGAAAAGACGCCGACATGGCCGCGCCTGTATTTATGCGCGTCGACGGCTGGGATCGGGAAATTCTCGAGCCAAAGCTGCGGGATGTTCTCGAAGGTGAGCGGTTCAAGCTGCGCAACGATATCGTCGCTAATGCCGATGTCGGCAAGCACCAGTTCGCCGCACATCCCGCGCCCCGGCAACAGCAGATGGCCGGGCTTTTTTCGCGCGAATGTTACCGTGAATTGGGCGCGGAATGCCTGGCCGAGAATCTGGCCGCTGTCGCCTGACACGCCTGAGGGCAGATCGACCGCGACGACAGGCAGGTTCAGTTCTGTCGCAACCTCGACCGCCCTGGCGGCATCGCCGGACAGCGGCTTGGACAGCCCCGCCCCATAAAGCGCATCGACCAGGATCGAACCTTTATCGGCAGCAAATTCCGACAGCGGCCGGGGCCTTACTGGGCATTCCGACGCGGCGAGCGCCGCGTCGCTGCCGGCTTTGGGCGAGCCGGATGCCCACAGCAAGACGTCGACGGCGCTGTCCCTTAGAATGCGGGCGACGACATAGCCATCGCCGCCATTGTTGCCAGGCCCGCACAGCACGTGGACGCGCCTGGCAGCCGGAAAATGGGCGAGCACCACCGCAGCGACTGCGCCACCTGCATTGCGCATCAGGCCAATGCCGTCGAATGGTCCGGCGGAAATCGTCAACCGGTCGGCCTCAGCCATTTCGGCCGGAGACAGAATTTCATTGCTCATGGATGCCGATCCGCATTGGCTCAAGCCCGATCCCTGTGGTCAAACCCGATCCTTGTGGTCAAACCCCGATCCTTGTGGTCAAACCCCGATCCCTGGAGTCAAACATTGTCCAGTTTTCGGTTCGAAGCAAACGGCGATGAAATGGCACGATCTATAAGCACATCGTTAGGGACAATGGCGTCCTCGAAGCACAATTGCCCGCGAAATGCTCTATCTGCCCAATTATTGTGCGGACGGTAGCGCCGACAATGTGTAGGTTCCCAGTATCCATGACGCAGCCAATGCAGCGAATGACGCGAATTTAGCCCTCAACGCGGCATGGCATCGAAATCGCGTGATACCGCTTCGAATCCCCTCAAATTGGCACAGTTCGTGCTTGAAAGAGGCGCAAGCGGGGCTCACAACCCGTCTTTTTTGACAGTGGAGGCCACTTTTACATGAAAAAGATCGAAGCGATCATCAAGCCGTTCAAGCTAGACGAAGTGAAGGAAGCGCTTCAGGAGGCCGGGCTGCAAGGCATTACCGTTACGGAGGCCAAGGGTTTTGGCCGCCAGAAGGGCCATACCGAACTCTATCGCGGCGCCGAATACGTCGTGGATTTTCTGCCCAAGGTGAAGATCGAGGTCGTGCTCGGCGACGACGCGGTCGAAGGCGCCATCGAAGCCATTCGCAAGGCGGCCCAGACCGGCCGCATCGGCGACGGCAAGATCTTCGTCTCCAACATCGAGGAAGTCGTGCGCATCCGCACCGGCGAAACAGGGATGGACGCGGTCTGAGGATTCTGATTTCAGATCATCTCCTCGAAACGTCATCAGACAGGGAAACATGACATGACGACAGCCAATGACATCATGAAGCAGATCAAGGACAACGACGTGAAATTCGTTGACCTGCGCTTCACAGATCCGAAGGGCAAGCTGCAGCACGTGACGATGGATGTCGTTGAGGTCGAGGAAGACATGTTTGCCGACGGCGTCATGTTCGACGGGTCCTCCATCGCCGGCTGGAAGGCGATCAACGAGTCCGACATGGTGCTGATGCCCGACACCGAGACGGTGCATATGGACCCGTTCTTCGCGCAGTCGACCATGGTCATCCTGTGCGATATCCTCGATCCGATCTCCGGAGAATCCTACAACCGCGACCCGCGCGGCACCGCCAAGAAGGCTGAAGCCTATATGAAGGCGGAAGGCATCGGCGATCAGATCTTCGTCGGCCCGGAAGCCGAGTTCTTCGTGTTCGACGACGTCAAGTACAAGGCCGATCCGTACAACACCGGCTTCAAGCTCGACTCCACCGAATTGCCGTCCAACGACGACACCGACTACGAGACCGGCAATCTCGGCCACCGCCCGCGCATCAAGGGCGGCTATTTCCCGGTGCCGCCGATCGACTCGGCGCAGGACATGCGCTCCGAAATGCTGACCGTGCTCGCCGAAATGGGCGTGCGTGTCGAAAAGCACCACCACGAAGTCGCCGCTGCCCAGCACGAGCTCGGCATCAAGTTCGACACGCTGGTCCGCAACGCCGACAAGATGCTGATCTACAAGTATGTCGTGCACCAGGTCGCCAACGCCTACGGCAAGACGGCCACCTTCATGCCGAAGCCGGTCTTCGGCGACAACGGCTCGGGCATGCACGTCCACCAGTCGATCTGGAAGGGCGGCAAGCCGACCTTCGCCGGCAATGAATATGCCGGCCTCTCGGAAAGCTGCCTGTTCTACATCGGCGGCATCATCAAGCACGCCAAGGCGATCAACGCCTTCACCAATCCGCTGACCAATTCCTACAAGCGCCTGGTGCCGGGCTATGAAGCGCCGGTGCTGCTCGCCTATTCGGCCCGCAACCGCTCTGCCTCCTGCCGCATTCCATTCGGCTCGTCGCCGAAGTCCAAGCGTGTCGAGGTCCGCTTCCCCGATCCGGGCGCAAACCCCTACCTCGCCTTTGCCGCCATGCTGATGGCCGGGCTCGACGGCATCAAGAACAAGATCCATCCGGGACAGCCGATGGACAAGGATCTCTACGACCTGCCGCCGAAGGAACTGAAGAAGATCCCGACCGTCTGCGGCTCGCTGCGCGAAGCGCTGCAGAGCCTCGACAAGGACCGCGGCTTCCTGAAGGCCGGCGGCGTCTTCGACGACGACCAGATCGACAGCTATATCGAGCTCAAGATGGCCGAAGTGATGCGCTTCGAAATGACCCCGCATCCGGTCGAATACGACATGTATTATTCGGTCTGACCGGACGAGGATCAAAGAGAAACCCCGGCGGAGACGCCGGGGTTTCTCCTTGATCAAGGAGCTGATGTCGTCATCTCCAAGCGTCACATGCGTCATGACCCTGGATAACGCCGGGTGCCCGGCATTGTCCCAAAGCATCCCTCGCGACAAATATGAGAGCATCGCGCGCGATGTCATAGCAAGGAAGTCGCTCGGAACAGTTAGTCACCGCCATGCTATTCCCACGCCGAAGAATCATATCGATGCTCCGCGAGCTTGGGCCGAAACTGCCGGCAGGCGAATGCAAAAAATTGGCGGAGAGACTCGATCACGGCAATGTGGACACGGCCATTGCCGCAACGTGGGAACTCGCCGTTCTTTGGGCCACTGAGACGACCTTAAATGCCACTCCCCATCCAATTCGTGCCAAACGTCAAAAGCAGCCGGACGGCGAGGTGGACCTGGGACTCGATCGGCCCATTATGTTCGATGTCAAATCGCTATCCGGCGTTACGTTCTCTTTCAAGAAACGCTTGGATAAGACCACACAGAAGATCGAGGATTTGGCCCGGACGATTGCACCGGCGCTAAGCGGTACCGTTAATGTGCGCTACTTCGAATGGAGCACGACAGAATTTATCCCACGTCAGCCAGCAACGACAGACGATCCGACCACGAGCGTATCTTTCCGAAAAAAGCTCACAAGCTTTCTCCTCGACAGTTCCGTCGAAAAGCTGACGATCCAAGTTCCAGAAGTAATCAGCGCACAATTCGAGAAACGTAACTGGAACCGCCCCTATTTTGATTGGACTTGCTCTATTCCGACTATCCTTCAAACGATCGAAAACAATCAGAGCGTCGATTTGATAGAGCGTGGCGGTAAGCAACTGAACCCATATCAAACGTCGCATTACATAGGGATGATTTTGTGTGACGGTGGAAATTCGATGTTCTCTGAACCCCGCCGATATAGAGGACTTGAACCGTGTGCGGCCGAAATGTTTCACTACGTTGTAGAGGAATCCGGCGTAGACTTTGTGTTTGCGCTCGGCTGTAAAGATGTGCCTGCGCCGAACTCGGCAGGTTTGATAGCTCTCACAGCCAACGCAAACCACGTCCCCGCCACGTCGGTTGAACCTTTTATTCGCGCGGGTCTCCCCTTTGATGTCGAGACTGCAATCGTCACCGGCTTTGCGCGGGCGTTGGACCAGATACCGCCGACGTTCCGAAAACCCCATTCGGTGCGATCGATAATGGAGCAGGACCGGCGATGGCAGAAGACATGGACGCCTCGACTGAACATAAAATGGTTTTCACATAACGGAGTCACGGGGATGAAACTGCCTGCCCGCACGTTGGTCGAACTACTCACCGGGGACATCACTGAGACCGATCGAATCGCGTTACTCAGAGACGGAATGAGAGACGAACTTTCGACCGGGGGACGCTGCATTCGTGACGTGCGCTTGGAAAGCCAAGGTGACGAGTTCGATGACGACTATATCGTGATCGAATTCGGTGACGATCCGACGCAGCGTTCTTTCGAGGACATCGCCAAAGAAATTGCGAACAAGGGCTGATCGCCTAGAATCTTTGGGGCCTACTAAGTGGCCTGGCGCCTTGCGGGGCAGTGGACGACATAGCATCCCGGACCGAAGGGGATACCAGCATGACCAAGAACGAAATCTGGAGCCGAGTGCAAATCGAGCGCGATGTGCGGTGGTGCGGCCGCCTGTCGCCCCAGGAAGTCCACGAGCTGACACTGGAACTCAAACACTCACGTAACCCCGTGGTGAAGCTGTCTCAGCTCATTAGCGAGCGTGGCCGCGTCAGGCGCGAAGGACTTAAAAAAGACATCGCACATGACGCGAGGATCATCCGCAATCCGAACATTTGGGAACTTCCGCACTTCGGCCTCATCACTCAGCCTTGGGTGACAGAGCTGTTCGGCAAGCAGTTTGCCAAAATCTTTCCCGACGCGCCGCTCACAGTCCGGGACAAGTCGAATGGCGAGGCCGACACAACTTTCGCCAGCGCCGAAGAGTTGCTGCAAACCTGGCGTCTGGACTAAGACGGATCGCGTGCAGGCGAGAACATCCCGGTATGTGCCACGCTGCCACGGGCGATCGCAGGGCAATGCAATCATGCCGATAGGTGCGATCCTTCCTCGGCATCGCCGTCAACTGCCGACGCGCGAGACATACGGGACTTTGCCGGATCGTGGTAGGTCCGGACGATGCCGTGAGCCTATTCGTGCGTGGTCCTGCCCATGGGGAATGCTCTACTTGAGGCCCAGCAACTCCCTGTTCCGCTCGTGCTGAAGTCGGACATCCCGTAGCGTTTTTCCGCCCTCCATGCATGCTTTCGTAAGGGGGTCACTTTCCAAATGACCTTGTTGGCGTTGCGGAGGCCCCTAGCATCCAGATCCTTCAACGCGCCTCCGAAGATTTCCTCGAAAGGAAGTCCGCTACCGGAGGCGGCGACAGAGACATGTGTGATTTTCTCGCCGTAGAATGTCAGAGTGATCCGGTCGCTGTCTCCGAGATGGTTCCGCGCATAAATTTCGAACAGAGGGACGCTGTCGGTGGGGCATTTCATCTCCACGTCCAGGTACTTCTCCTTCGATCTCTGCTGCGCTGATGCCGAGAGCGTACACGCCGTTGCAAGCGCCGCTCCAATGAAAACGACTTTCGTCAAATCCCCCTCCATACTTCGGAATTTAGCCAGGGATAGCCGGCTGCGGCGGATGGTGTCACCTGTCCCTGGTTGGTGGCGGTTGCGCTGAAGAAACACATCTTCGGAGTTGCTGGCATCCTATCTGACAAAAGGTTTGGTATTATTGGATTTGATCTACTCGCATTCTGCGAGGTGACTGCTTGTAGCTCTTCAACTCCCATTCTGAGAGGTGGTGCGCGCTTTGCGTTCGCGTGGACGCTCGGAATTTGGAAGTCGCAATCAAAGCAGCGGAAGTTGTAACGATCATCCGCCTCCATATGGGCAAACTCAGAAGCAGCCCGCTATAAAGAACCCATGAACATTCGCGGTGATTCGCTAGATGATCTGCTGAGGTCGGTGTACCGCAGAATTGTGCGCGATGGCTTGAATATCAGCCCTCGCAAAGGCGACGCACGCGAAATCATCGGCGCAAAGTTGACCCTAACAAATCCACGCGCAAGATTCAGCAGAGCAGAGTCCCGCTCTATACTCTTTAGTTGCTTGGGGGAATTTGTGTGGATTCTCTCCGGGTCAGATTCTTTGTCACAGATAGCCTATTACATTTCGCGGTACCGTGAGCTTTCCAACGACGGTCTTATATTGCGTGGAGCCTACGGACCTCGCATCTTCGCGGGCGGTGGTAACTCGCAATTCGACCAGATTGCCCGTGCCCTTTCTCGAAACACTGACTCGCGGCAGAACGTTATACAAATTTTCGATCCCGAAGACTTGGTCGACGACAACTTGGACGTGCCTTGTACCTGTAGCATGCAGTTCTTCAAACGACAGAACCGGCTGCACATGATGGTTAGCATGCGCTCGAATGATGCATTCATCGGCATGCCTCATGACATCTTCTGTTTCACGATGTTGCAAGAGATTATGGCTCGCAGAACAGGATGCGAACTAGAGCGCGTCCTGTTTAATCTGGGTCGTATCCAGCTGCCTTGAAGTAGTTGGCGCATTCGGCTGGGGTGAAGCGT
>NZ_JBVVQR010000030.1:0-72553 GCF_055811535.1 Mesorhizobium sp. WSM4816
CTAAAACCGACTACATCCACTGCCAGAATCGCGGCCAAACGGCGTTCCATGCTTATCCCTGGAAAGGCTGACCAGACGGGCACCATACCATCTAACCGTCGTGCTGTGTGCACCGATGCGGTAGGCTCTCATTCTGTTTCGATCGCCACGTCCGCCTCAGGTCACGGCCTGCCGTCGGGCGGCCGCGAAGGGAAGTAGAGAAGCGTCATATCGTCTCTTGGGACTGGTTGTGATGGATGGCGACCCGGCACCCCGGGGCGGCAGCCGATCCAGCGGGTGCTATCCGGCGACAGTCCCCCGCCAGGCACGATAATGTGAACATGCGGGTGATGCGTCGGCGCCGATCCCCAGGTGTGCAGCACGCTGGTCATACCGATGCGTGCGCCGAGGCGCTTGGGATCGGCCGCGATCGTGGTCAGCGTCTCGGCCGATGCCCGAAACAGCAGGTCATAGACAGCCTTCTTGTTCCAAGAAGCGATCTGCGCGATCTCGGCAGGCAGGGAGAAAACCACGTGGAAATACTCCACGGGCAGCAGATCCGCGGCCGGCGCGGCCATCCAGTCCCGCGCCGCAAAGGACGTTCTTTGAACTTTGCGCACGGTCCTGTCCGGACCGAAGGTAAGCACTGCAAAAGCCGGTACCGGTATCCTTGCGTCAAGCGCCAGGCAGTCGGAACCGGTATTCCGTCACATGGTGGTAGATCTGGCCCGGCCATAGCGTGGCCTGCGGGAAATACGGCCGGTTCGGCGCATCCGGCCAGACTTGCGGCTCCAGGCAGAAGCCCGAATAGGCCTTGTAATGAACTCCCCCGAGCCCCGGCGAAGCTGGCGCCAGATACTGGCCGGTATAGAGCTGCACGCCCGGTTCCGTGGTCCACAGCTCCATCTCGACGCCGGAATTCGCGCCTTGCGCCCATGATGCCAGCTTGAGCGACCCGCGCGTCGAGGCAAGACAGAAATTCTGGTCGTAGGGGAGCTGCCTGCCCTCGCTCTCCATGCGCAGCGGCCGCGCCTGACGGAAATCGAACGGCGTGCCGTCGACCGGCTTCACGACGCCGGTCGGGATCAGGTCGCCATCGACCGGAAGATACGCGCCGGCGTTCAGCATCAGCCGGTGATCGAGGACATCGCCGGCGCCGCCGTCATCCAGGTTGAAATAGGAATGCTGGGTGAGATTGCACAGCGTCGGCTCCTCGCAGGTGGCGGTCAGCTCGACGCTGAGCGTGCCCGGGATCTTCAACCTGTAGGTGCAGGTCACGTCGAGCGCGCCGGGAAAGCCCATCGTGCCGTCGGGATCATGCAGCGTCAGGGTGACAAAATCCCTGCCATGCAGCGAAACCTCCCATGGCCAGTGCGAAAAACCTTGCGAGCCGCCATGCAGCGTGTGCTTGTCGAGGAAGTTGCGCTCGGTCTGGTAGCGCTGGCCGGCGATGGTGAAGCGGCCATCGCGGATACGGTTGGCATAGCGTCCGACGACGGCGCCGAAGAAGGCCGTATCCGTTTCATAGGGCTCAAAACTGTCATAGCCGAGCACCAGCGGCGCATCGTGGCCGGCCAGCCGCAAATCCTGAATGATGGCGCCAAGCCCGATGATGTTGGCGGTGAGGCCGCCGCCGCGGATGCTGAAGCGGCGGATGGCCTCGCCCGCCTGCGTCGTGCCAAAAACCTCGCCGTCCTTCATCGCCATGCCCGAAACGTCAGTTGGTTGATCGATCCCCGCCTGGCCTCTCGGGCCGGTTTGGGTCCATTGGCAGTCAACAGACCCCTGCCCGATCAGAGGCCGAGGCCGCCGATGCAGACATATTTGGTGTCGAGATAATCCTCGATGCCCTGATGTCCGCCTTCCTTGCCGAGGCCCGATTCCTTGACGCCGCCGAACGGCGCCTCGGGCGTGGTGATGAGGCCTTCATTGACGCCGACCATGCCGTATTTCAGCCCTTCCATGACCCGGAAGGCGCGGCCGAGATCGCCGGTGTAGAAATAGCAGGCGAGGCCGAACTCGGTATCATTGGCGAGCGCGATCGCCTCCTCTTCGGTTTCGAACTTGAACACGGGCGCTACCGGGCCAAAGATCTCTTCCTTCATGAAGCGCATCTTCGGTGTGGCATTGGCGATCACCGTCGGCTGGAAGAACGAACCGCCGAGCGCATGGCGCTTGCCGCCGGCGACGATCTTGCCGCCCTTGGCGGTGGCGTCGGCGATCAGTTCCTCGACCTTCTCGACCGCCTTCTCGTCGATCAGCGGCCCCTGCTGCACGCCGTCATCGAGACCGGAACCGACCTTCAGCCCGTCGCTGGCGACGGCGAGCTTTTCGACGAACTTGTCGTAGACACCAGCCTGGACCAGGAAGCGGTTGGTGCAGACGCAGGTCTGGCCGGAATTGCGGTATTTGGCGGTGATCGCGCCGGCGACGGCGCGCTCGATATCGGCGTCGTCGAAGACCAGGAACGGCGCGTTGCCGCCGAGTTCCATCGACACCTTCTTGACGGTGACGGACGACTTCTGGATCAGGATCTTGCCGACCTCGGTCGAGCCGGTGAAGGTGATCTTCTTGACCAGCGGGTTGGCGCAGATCTCGTCGCCGATCTCGCCGGCGGCGCCGGTCAGGATGTTGATGACGCCCTTGGGGAAGCCGACCTCCTCGGCGAGCGCGCCCCAGGCGAGGCCGGAATAAGGCGTCTGCGACGCCGGTTTGACGACCGCGGTGCAGCCAGCGGCAAGTGCTGGGCCGAGCTTGCGGGCCAGCATCGAGGACGGGAAATTCCACGGCGTGATGGCGGCGATGACGCCGACCGGCTCCTTGGTCACCAGGATGCGGCGGTCCGCCCATGGCGACGGCACGACATCGCCATAGGTGCGGCGGCCTTCTTCGGCGAACCACAATATGTACGAGGCCGCCGAACCGATCTCACCCTTCGATTCGAACAGCGACTTGCCCTGCTCGATGGTCAGCAGCTCGGCCAGTACATCCTGGTTGTCCATCATGGCGTCATGCAGCTTGCGCAACAGCTTCGAGCGCTCGAGCGCGGTCGTCTTGCGCCATGTCTGGAAGGCGGCGTCGGCAGCTTCGATGGCGCGGCGCGTCTCGACCTTGCCCGACTTCGGCACGGTGCCGATCTTGAGGCCGGTGGCCGGATTGTTGACGTCGACCGTCTGGCCGCTGTCGGCCTGCACCCACTCGCCGTTGATGAGATTGGCCTGGCGCATGAAATGGCTGGTTTTCTGAAGCATGGTCTAGCCTCCGTTCGGCGCACTGACGGGCCGCTATCTGGATTCTCCTTGACGGGCGTGCGCACTGGCATCGATGCCGACACGCCTGGAGCCACTGCTCTTTACCTAGGGCAAGCCCCGCGATCAATCGCAAGATGGCATATAGGGTTTGGGCCAGCACAAGGCGAGGCCGATTTGCGCTCCCGTTGTTGCTTGAGGGTGCGTGAGGAAACGACCGGACCGGCGGCTCCCGAGAACCGGAACGGAGCGTAACGTTGGGTATATGAGTACCTGAAGCACCAGGAAACCGCCCTTCGCAGGCATCAATATCGATCATACCTATCCAAACACCTGGACCACCACCGTCAGCCAAAACGCCGTGGTGACGACCGCGCAGGCGGTGGCGATGGTCATCTGGTTCGATGCCAGCGCCTGGCCGGTGTTGAACTGCGTCGCAATCAGGTAGGAATTCACCCCGGATGGCAGCGCGGCCGCCACGACCGCGACTTTCGCCGACAGCGGCGGCAGGCCAAGCAGCCAGACCAGGCCGAGCGCGACGGCCGGCATCAGCATCAGCTTCAGCGCCGACAGCGCCAGCGCCGGCCGCACATTGCCGGAGATGCCGAAACGGCACAGGCCCAGCCCCATGGCAAACAGCGCGACCGGTCCGGCGATGTTGGCCAGCGCGTCGACCAGCCGGACCGCCAGCGCCGGCAATGGCAGGCCGGTGATACGCCACACCCATCCGGCCAGGATGCCGATGATCAGCGGATTGGAGAGCAACTTTCGAAAGAAGCGCCGGATGATGCGCAGCGGATGCACATGCTCGTCGCCGCGGCCAAAGATCTCAAACAGGATGATCGATGCCATGATCATCGTCGGCAGATGCACGGAAATCAGCAGCGACAGCACTTCGAATCCACTTGGCCCGAATGTGCCGAGGAAGAACGGGATGCCGAGCAGGACGAGGTTGGAAAAAGCCGACGACACGCCGCCGACGACCCCGGCACGCGCGTCGCGCCCGAACACCCGGGTGATGACCAGGTGGCCTGCGGCCCACGTCACTGCGGCAGCCGTAAAATAGGCTCCCCAGAACAACCAGGGCGCGGTGCCATGGAAATCGGCGTTGACCATGGTGCGGAACAGAAGCAGTGGCATCGCCACCCCGACGGCGAATTCGGCGATGGCCCCACCCGCCTCGGCCTTCAGATAGCCGGTGAGCCCGGCCAGATAGCCGAGCGCGACAAGGCCGAAGACAAAAAGGACGGTTTCGATGAGTGGAGACATTTTTCCCCTGATAGGCGAGCCGGGATTTGAGCGCAACCGCCCCGCTTGGCAAAGCGGTCGGTTCTCGCAAACAGCCGGGATAGGTGATGCCTTGTTTTTCAGCCGGCTTTGCCGTCCCTATATGCGGTCACCGGAACCCACCTCCGGTGACTGGAAAAGGACGCCTGATGCTTCGATCTATGCTGGCTCTATTGCTGCTCGTCATTCCCGCCGCGGCCCACGCGACCGAAGCCGGCTGGGCGCTGTTGCGCGACGGCGGACATGTCGTGCTGCTTCGCCATGCCATGGTCACCGGCACTACCGATCCGGCGAATTTCGACATCGAGAAATGCGCCACCCAGGTCAATCTCTCGGTGCGCGGCAAGCAGCAGGCACGCAAGATCGGCGCGCTTTTCGACGCCCGCGCGGCGCCGGTCGAGCGCGTGCTGTCCAGCCGCTATTGCCGCGCCCTCGACACGGCTCGCACCGCTTTCAGAGAAGAGCCCGAACCCTTCGCTCCGCTTGACCTGCTGAAGACCGACGCCAGCGAGAAAGCCGCCCAGCTCGAGGCGATCGTGAACGAGATCAGCGCCTATTCCGGCTCCGACAATGTCGTCATGGTCACCCATCTGGAGAACATCATGGCGCTCACCGGCATCTCGCCGCGCGAAGGCGAAGCCGTGATCGTCGAGCCGCAAGGCGACGGCCTGCGCGTGCTCGGCCGCGTCACTTTCTAATCTGCGCTGGAGCCAGTTGAAGCGTTCGCCAGTGGTGAAATCTAACGCTTGGTCCCTAAACGGAATACCGGTTCCGACCCCCCTAGCGGTAGCTCGTTCGTTCGGCCTCGGCCGAATCTACGCAGATGACCCAATGCGGACGTTTGCGACACCCATCAGAGATGTCGGCTTAGCGCCGATATCGGCCGTTCGTCGACGCTCAGCTCGATCCCGAATCCCGCCTTTCGCTCAGTCGTTGTGATGGGCCCGAGTCAATACGTGCAATCCAATGGATTGGCGGCTATCCGCCGGCATGATCCCGCCGCAGGAGCGAAGTCCGCCTCACGCAAGAAACGCGCCGGCCGATGAAGGCTGAGTTGGATTCGAACCAACGGCCGCTTGATGAACAGTCGAGATCTCTACCGGTGAGCTATCGGGGAGCTGCTGATACCAAACTCAACTTAATTTCGGATGGGGCTATAAGGCACTTGCCGAATATGGTGGCGACGTGCTTGCCGCCCTATTTCACCAAAGACGGGCCCGCCGGAATGAAGGCCAGCTGTCGGGGACCGGCAGGGAGCCAGTCAGCGACTGACGTTGGGTCGTTTGCCGGAATGCCGCCGTCGAGGAACGAGAAGGCACTGGCTGGGTGTTGATGGCCACATCGGGAGGTGAACCCTTGGAACCGCGCGCCAAGAAACAGGAGAACCTTTCCCGACTCGAACGGGCCGCGCAACAGACTGCTGACCCAAAAACTATGGAACAGAAGGCGAAAAAGCCCGAGGAAAAATTCCGCTTCAGCCTACGCAAGGAAGACGTCTGGTGGACGGTTGGTTTCGCTGCCGCTGCCTTGCTGCTTTTTGGCGTCCAAGTCCTGATCAATTGGCGCTTAGAATGGCTTGACGCGCCTTTGCGCGTTCGCGTGCTGAACTACGTCAGGGGCGGCCTTCTCATTTTCGTTATGCTGACCGTTGCGAATGTTATCGAAGTCTTTCTCATTGGCCGAATTCCCAATCGTGTTTCGCGCTTCAACTTGCAACGCATTTTTCGGTTAGTCGTCGTCGTCGCCATCTTCTTCGTGGCCATTTCAGTCTTATTTGTGAACTGGTACACTGCGGTTGTTTCACTCGGCCTGATTTCACTGATTCTCGGCTTTGCCCTGCAAATGCCGATCTCCAGTTTCATCGCGTGGATTTATGTTTTGGCCAGGGCGCCTTATCGCGTTGGCGACCGCATTCGCATCGGCGATGCCCATGGCGATGTCATTGATGTCAGCTATCTCGACACGACATTATGGGAATTCGGCGGCGAACATCTTTGGACCGATCATCCGAGCGGACGCGTCATCAAGTTTCCGAACTCCACCGTGTTTGACACGCCGGTCTTCAACTATTCCTGGCCGCTGTTTCCCTATGTCTGGAACGAAATCAAGTTCCAGCTCGCTTATGAAAGCGATCTGGAATTCGTAGCGAAAACCATGAGAGAGGTCGTCGACGAGCAGATCGGCGACATCATGAGCCAGAAGGTGAAGGTCTATAAGCACATCCTGTCGCAAACGCCGGTGGACGAACTCGAAGTGAAGGAGCATCCCGTGGTTCATTTTCGCGTCAGTGAAAACACCTGGCTCGAGGCCATCGTGCGTTACCTCGTGCCGCCGAAGGAAGCGGGGCGCACCAAAACACGCTTGATCAAGGAAATGCTGGCGCGAATGAATGCAAAACCCGATCGCGTGCTGTTTCCGAAGAGCAATTTGAGGTGAACTTCCTCAGGCCACGCCGCGCGGAGCCACCCCGCCCGCATCGCGGCAGGCTGATGCATCTGGAGCGCCTATGATGAAGCCGACCGGATCCACCGAGGCAGTGAGGATCGAGGACCTTGACGATGCGGGGCTGGTTGAACACGCGCGACAGCGTGACCCCGCCGCATTCTGGTTAATCATCAAGCGTCACAATCAGCGGCTTCACCGGGTCGCCCGCGCCGTCCTGAACGACGACACCGAGGCCGAGGACGTACTTCAGGAGACTATATCCACGCCTTCACCCATCTGGCCGAATTCCGCGCGGAGGCGCAGCTGTCGACCTGGCTCACCCGGATCGCGCTGAATGAGGCGCTGGGACGCCGCCGGAAAAGGCGGCCCACCGTCGACGTGAAAGCCATCGAGGGCATGGTCGCTCCGTTCAGCGCCCACAAGCCTGATCCCGAAGAGGCGGCCGCTCTCGCTGAAATCCGCAACCTCCTGGAGCGAGCCGTCGGTGGCTTGCCAGAGCCCTTTCGCATCGTCTTTGTCATGCGAGACGTCGAGGAAATGAGCATTGAGGAAACGGCTTTTCTCTTGGCATTGCGACCTCAGACGGTGAGCACCCGTCTTTATCGCGCACGGCGGCTGCTCCGCGAGGCGCTGCGGGACAAGCTCGCCACCGTGTTCACGGATACGTTTCTCTTCGCTGGCGCCCGTTGTGACCGCCTCGCGCAATCAGTCTTAGACCGGCTCGCAATCCGCCTGGTTCGAAAGGATACTCATCCGTTGAACACGGCGACTGAGCGCACGTAGACGCCGTCCATGCCGAGATTACGCCGGCTCCTTTCGCGGGGATGTTGTAGCGGGACGCGGGAATATTTTGGCGGCCCGGACCATCTAATCATCAGGCAAATGCACTCGGCGCCGCGGTGCTGACAGCGGCGTTGAATCAACAAACATAGGAGACCGCCATGCAGGGCGCACTTCACCTATCCCGGCGTCAGTCGCTTCAGGGACTTGTCGTACTCGGTGCCGGAGCGGCACTCGGCGGAATCGCACGGTCTTCTCCGGTATTGGCACAGGACATATCGGACGAGGACATTTTCCGCTTTGCGCTCAACCTCGAATATATGGAGGCTGAATACTACCTCCGCGGCACCACCGGAAAAGGCATCGACGCAGCCGATGCCGGTTCGAAACCAGGTGACGTCGTTGGCGGCAAGCAAGTCTCCTTCGAGACGCCCGCCATCGGCGAATTCATGCAGGAAGTCGCCGAAAACGAACTCGCGCACGTTCGCTTCTACCGCAAGACGCTTGGAGCCAACGCCGTCGACCGGCCAGCGATCGATTTCGATGCGGGGTTCAAGGCGGTTGCGGAGGCAGCTGGTCTCGGTGCGGACTTCGACCCCTTCGGCAACGAAACGAACTTCGTTCTCGGCGGGATGTTGTTCGAGGATGTCGGCGTCACCGCCTATGCCGGTGCTGCGACAGTTCTGAAAAACAAGGACTTCCTCGCCGCCGCCGCAGGCATCCTGGCGGTCGAGGCCTACCACATGGGAATGGCGCGATCGACGCTATACCGGAAGGGAGAGGAAGCCTGGAAGGCCGCCAACGCCGTCTCCGATGCCCGCGACAAAATCGACGGATCGGAAGACAAGGACCAGGGAATCCAGGTGGACGGAAAAGCCAACATCGTTCCGTCGACGCCCGATGCGATCGCCTTCACCAGAACGCCACAGGAGGTGCTCCGGATCGTCTATCTCAGCGACAAGGACGGAGTGAGCAAGGGCGGCTTTTATCCGGAAGGGATGAACGGCACGCTCAAGAGCACCTGAGCCAACTGCGACGAGGGCTGCTCTTGGAGAAAGACCATGAGTAAAGATGATGATGTGAACCACGGATCGGCAGCTTCAAGCCGAGCGCTGTCTCGCCGCAATTTCCTGAAAGTCTCTGTGACCGGTGCGGCGATTGCCAGCGCCGGCGGCCTTTCAGCCTGTATGACTGGACCGATGGCGGCCGGAAAGACAACCAAGGCGCTGGCGCTGTACCAGGACACCCCAAATCGTGGCCGACGCTGCGGTGGGTGTACTCACTTCCGAGAGCCAAACGGGTGCGAGATCGTTGCCGGTGCAATCAGCCCAAATGGCTGGTGCCGTTTCCACGAGCCGCTGCCGGCTTGATGCAACAAATTGCCGTCTCCCGCCTTATGTCTCTGGCGGGAGCAACGCGACGTCAGCTTCCACGTCCAGAGCGGACGTTGGCCGGCCGGCGGTAAGGCGTCTGCCTAGGGTCATGGGCGTGAATTCGTTCTCGGAGAGCGAACGTCCGCATTGGGTCGATCAGCGGAATGGCCGCTTCTCTGTAACTTCGTCCCGAAAGCGGAAGGGCAGGTTTCGTCCCGGTAGCTGTCGACTAGAGTAAGCACGCCCGGCCTCCCATTCGACACTATCAGGATTGGCTTACCGTCCATTTAGCAAGGCGTTAATACCTAAACATCAGTTTTGCTGCCGACCTCCCATTCTGGCCAGGGAAGCATGAAGAAGGCGACCATGGCCAGCAGGCACGCCGCGGCGATGAACGCGAAGACAGCAGCGAATGGATCGATGCTAAACGTGCTCGCGGTGGACGCCACCCATCCAGTTGCGCCCTGCATGATGGCAACGCCGAGGAATACAGCTGTGTTCAGAATTCCGAATGCTCGGCCGACGACCTGAGGATCATATGCACTCTTAGTGTCTGCGAACTGCAAGATCGTGAAGCCGGTGAGCGCCCCAAGCGCAACGCACATCGTAGCATCGACGGTCCAGTTGGCGGAGATTGCAAGGATGAGGAAAATTCCGGCGGAAGTGGCCATGCTCGCGCAGATCAGGTATCGCCGTGAGCGTCCTTTCGCCCGCACCAGACCGAATAGCGGTGGGCCAACCAAGGTCGCGACCGATGAGGCGAGAAGCACATTCCCGACGTCCGTCAGTGTGAAGCCGTGTCGCTCCATGAACAAGGGTGTCGCCCACAGGCCCCTCAGCGCGATGTAGGACGAATAGCCAACGAGCGCGAGCGCAACGATGCCCTTGGTCTGCCGTTTTTTCAGGATCGCAAGCGTCTCTCGAATTGCGCCTGCGATGTCGCCTGAGTTCTTGCCGTGATCATCCCGAACGAGGACCAGGATGCACACCAAGTTCGCCGCCGCCATCGCGCCCGTCACCACAAAAGCGCTGCGCCAGCCCCAATGTTCGACTACCCATGCCAGCGGCGTGCCAGTGGCCAGTAACCCAAGGCCGCTGAAGCTGAGAACCAAGCCCGATACTCGGGCAAAACTCTTTTCGGAAAAATGTTTGCTTACAAAGAACAGCGATCCCACAAAGGCTGGTGCGCAGCCGATGCCAATGAGCAACTGCCCCAGCATCAAAACCGGGAAGCCTGTTGCAATGAACGACAGGAGCGCTCCCGCTACTGCAAGGAGGAATGCCGAACCAACGGTCTTTCTCACGCCATAAAGGTCAAGCGCCAGGCCCATCGGGATCTGGGCGAGGGCAAAGGACAGATGGAAGGCGCCGGCGTAGATGCCGAGTTCTTCGGTCGAGAGTCCGAATTCACGTTGCAGTCCGGGGGCGACGATGGCCGCGATAGTACGAAACACCTGACTCATCGCGGCCACGCCGACAAGCGTCGCGAGCATGACTCCGGCCGCACCGGCCTTGTCTGCGTTGAATACTTTCAGCCTACCGCCCTCCTTCCGGCCAAGCCGCAATGCGATCGATAACCTGGTATCCCGTTGCACCTAGGGGCAAATCTCCCATGCGAACGCGGCCTCATCTGCCTACCTGTCCGCGACTCGAGCATCTCGACGTAGTGCGGATTGTACATGATACCCAATACGTTGCCGAACGGATCGACCACCGAGGCGGTGACGAAGCCGCTCTCGCGCTTGGTGATCGGATCGTACTCCGTGGCGCCCATGGCCTTGAGCCGAGCGAACGCCGCCTCGATGTCGTCGACGTGCCACAGCAGTATGGCACCGCCCGGACCGGGCTGCATCGCTGCTGGTGCGTAGCGGCGGTCGATGATGCCGAACTCGTCCTCGTCGTCGCCGATTCGGAACTCGACATAGGCGGGGTTTTCCGCGTCGGGCCGCTGGAAGTACGCCTCGACGCCGAACAGCTCCGCGTACCAGTCGCGCGCCGCGGCCACGTCGTCGGCCCAGAAGTTCACCGTGGTCATGCCACGCAAAAAGTGCTTGTTGCTCATTGTCGTAACCCTTTCCTTGATTGCGATCGGACGGCCAAATGATGCGCGATAGTGGTCCGCATCCGGCCCCGTCTGGCGCGAGTAGTCCTGGTTGAGCGGGTCGTTCCAGATGATGTGCCAGCCCCCGATGTCGGGATCGAAGATACGCAAGGTCGTGCCATACATGGTGGACGGCGCAGGGCGTCTGGGCCTGATCCAGATATCCTGAATTGCGCGACCTTCCAGCACCCAGCCGAAATGGATTTCTCCGGTTGATTCCTCGGTCGTGCCGTCATCGAGATGACGTATGGTGTCCATTCCCAGCTTCCGATCAGCCACCCGTACAGGTGCATGTCTTTCGCCCGGTCGGCTGGCGGAGCCTTGGATCCGAGAGCGGCGAGAAACGGCAATTCGTCATAGTCGAAGACCTTTTGTTCTTCAGCAATCGTGGGAGAAGTTTAGCACGGCCCTCCTGACAGGGAGCCGTCAGGAGATCGGGCCAAACGTCGGGCTGGGCACTTCAGCCGAACGGCGGCTAACCGCTGAACTCACCCTGATCGCAGACAGCCGGCTCACGGGTCCCGAAGCAGCAGTTGCGGGCGGTGCGCTACACCGCAGCAGGGGATCCGAACCAAGCAGCGAGCGCGTCGGTGAGGCCCTTCTGGGTTTTGTCGCCAACCCAGGCAACATGCCCGTCGGGCCGGATCAATACGGCAGTGGGAACGCTCACCGTCCCAAGAACCGGAAGCTCCCAAGGGCCCTCATACTTGGCGTCGATCACCTTGACCCTATTTGCCCACGGCGCGTTTTCGAGGCCGCCGGCCTGGCCCAGGTTGAGCAGCACCGGGCGGGCATCGTACAGCAGCGAAAAGAGCCTCACTGTTCCGTTGGCAGTGACGAGGTCAAGGTCGGGCATGCGGCGTCCGAGCAGTGGGTGCCCCGGTCCGAGGTCGTAATGAATGTCGAGGCCAGACATCATTGCCGCAAATCGCCGCCGAGGTTCATCCATGCCGAGCAACTCGGCCATGGTGTCTCGCAGTGCGTTGGTGCGCTCGTCCCCGCGGCGAAGCGCCACCGAGGCCATCGTGTGGCGCAACACGCGGGCCGCGACCGGGTGGCGCTCGGCGTGATAGCTGTCGAGGAGGCTTTCCGGCGACGTGCCCTTGACCACCTGGGCCAGTTTCCATCCGAGGTTGACCGCATCCTGCACGCCGGTCTGGAGGCCCTGCCCACCATCCGGGGGATGGATGTGGGCGGCGTCGCCGGCGAGCAGTACCCGTCGCTTGCGATAGGCTGCGGCCTGCCGGGCCGCATCGGTAAAGCGGGTGATCGAGGTGGGATTATGGATCCCGTAGTCAGTTCCGTAGACGGCTATGAGCGCCTCGCTGAGATCGCGGAGAGTGGGTTCGGCCGTCTGTCCGACCTGCCGCTCGGTCACCAGGACGCCGACCGGCCCCTCATCTGCATAGACTATCTGACCATCGCGGATCTCGTAATCCACCCTGCCGATAGAATGGATGCCGAGGGCATCCCGGCGGATACCCCATTCGGGCGGCGTCTCGGCAAGCTCGGCTTGCGCGATCAGATTGCTGGTGGTGGGCTCCGATCCAGGGAATTCGATGCCGGCCGCCTTGCGGACGAGGCTACGCCCTCCGTCGCACCCAACGAGATAGTCCGCTCGCAGCGATCGGCCGTCGCTGAGCGCCACATCGACACCGACGTCGTCCTGGGTGAAGCCGGTCACTTCAGTGCCGCGATAGATTGACACCGCCAGTTCGTCGACCCAGCCCGCGAGAATCCGCTCGATATGCTTCTGCCACAGCCCGAGACTGTAGGGGTGGCGCGTCGGAAAGCTGCTGATGTCGAACGTGACCCCGGCAAACCCGGTGACCTGCGCCTTCTGGCCCTCGGCGAGGAACCGGTCGGCGATGCCGCGCTGATCGAGAACCTCGATAGTGCGGGCGTGGAGACCACCGGCCCGCGAGCCCGGCAAATCCTGACTCGGGCGCCGCTCGACAATGGCCACATCGACGCCGGCCAGCGTCAACTCGCCCGCCAGCATCATCCCTGTCGGACCACCTCCGGCGATTATTACGGCATGCTGGGTCATCTTCGCTCCTGTGCTGGTGCTCCCGGTTCAAGCCGGCCTCAGCCAAGGTCCCGAACCTTACGGATTAAAACAGGGCTGCCCCAAATCAGGGGTATCGCACATCGTAGCAGCCCCTAGGTCCTTTCTGGGCGCGGAACTCTGGTCTGCTTCGGTCTCAACGCCGGCCTCGGTGACCGGAATGTCCGGTTGTCGAGATCTGCAGCCAGAAGCTGCCAGTCCGGTGTCGCCCCTAGGCTGCCGAGCAGCAACGCGCCTCATCTCGATCATTCCGCCGGCCGTTGCCGCATCGCTTTGATCATATCGCAGTTCGCTCCCGCAAGGCGCGAGAGCAGCAAATGGTGACAAGCCGCAGCCGTGACGTTCTTCTTCGCGGGGCGGCCGCGAAGGACTGGCTGGCAAACCGCCGGCGACCTGTCACTGCTGCCGTGCGGCACAGCATGCTAGGAACCATTCTAAACGTCATGACGAGGATTCCGCCTTGCCCGCCGTTCCTGCCCGCATCCTGCCGACGATCGTCATCTCGCAGTTCGCCGCGACTTCGCTGTGGTTCGCCGGCAATGCGGTGATGCCCGACCTGCAGCGTAGCTCCGGCCTGCCGGCGTCCGCCGTCGGCGACATCACGATCGCCGTGCAGCTCGGCTTCATCGCCGGTACGCTGATCTTCGCCTGGCTAGCGATCGCCGACCGCTACTCGCCGCGCATCATCTTCTTCCTTTCCACGCTCGCCGGCGCGGCGGCAAATGCGGCGACGCTGGCGAGCGGCGGTGAGTTTCTGCCCCTGCTCGCGGCTCGGTTCGCAACCGGCTTCTTTCTCGCCGGCATGTATCCCGTAGGCATGAAGATCGCGTCGGGCTGGTACGACCGCGACCTCGGGCTCGCGCTCGGCTGGCTGGTCGGGGCGTTGGTGCTCGGAACGGCATTTCCCCATCTCATCCGCGGCCTGGGCGGCGATCTGCCTTGGCAGGGCGTGATCCTGTCGGTCTCGGCGGTATCGATCGCCGGCGGTCTGGCGATGCTCTTTCTCGTGCCGGACGGGCCGCAGCTCAGAGCGGTCGCGAAGTTTGACCCGGCCGCATTCGCGACGATCTTCCGCTCGGCCGATTTCCGGGCGTCGGCCCTCGGCTATTTCGGCCACATGTGGGAGCTCTACGCCTTCTACGCGTTCCTGCCGGTGCTGCTGGCGGCGCGACTTGGCAGCGACGGCGCGACGGTTTCGATGTGGAGCTTCGCGGCGATCGCCACCGGGTTTCTCGGCTGCATGGTCGGCGGCTACCTTTCGCGGGGGATCGGCAGCGCGCGCGTTGCCTATATGCAGTTGTCGGCGTCCGGCCTGTGCTGCCTCGTCTCACCGCTGGCGTTCCTGGCGCCCTTGCCGGTGTTCCTCGCCTTCCTGTTGTTCTGGGGCGTGGTCGTTGCCGGCGACTCGCCCCAATTCTCCACGCTCAACGCCCGTTTCGCCCCGCCGAGGCTCGTCGGCTCGGCGCTGACGATCGCCAATTGCATCGGCTTCTCAATCACGATCGTTTCGATCGCGCTGCTTGACTGGCTGATTGAAACCGCCGGACCGCAGTATGTTTTCGTGATGCTGGTGCCCGGGCCGGTGCTCGGGCTGGCGGCGTTAAGACGGCTGGCCGCGAAGCCGGCGTAAGGAACAGCCGTGGCGGCACTATGCCGCCGCGGCCGGGGATGGTGATGAAGTGGACGCCGAGACCGAAGGACGACATGACCGAGTAGAGTTCATCGCCTGTGGCTGCGGGGTCAGTCCAGCGAACCAGCAGTCGCTGACCTTCATCCTATCTCCACTGCCGGCGAGCCGCGAGGTCTGCTGAGAGGTCGTGAACGGAACGGCTGATCTTCGCATATGGTTCCCGAAAGCAGACTTTCCGTTTCCGGCCCCAGAGGCGACATCTCTCGATCAGCTTGGCAAGGACAGCTTCTGGCGCGGCGCTGTTCCGGGAGACGATGCGAAGGGTAAAGTTCCACCCTTAGCGGCAGTTAGTTTAAGGCACCTGGCGTTAGATGTTTCACACTTGCAGCCACGCTTCGATACGGAGCTTCCATCCCTCGATCATCTGCGCGAACGCGTCCTCCGTCAGCTCGGACAGATACGAGCTTCCTGCCGTGCTCAAGGCAGTGAACGTGTAGGCAATCCACGCCTCCGTGCCTCCGTCAGCGGTCGAGCGGCAGGCCACCTCGACAAATCCGAAACGCGTATCCGGCGTCACCCGGACATAGCGGATGCGATGCGCGACGGGGTCCCAGTCCGTGCAGGCCCAGAGCGTGGTCTCATCACCATGAGTGGTCCTGAAGACCATGCCTTGGCGCGTGTTCCCGTCTTGTGGATGCAGAAACTCCGGATCCCAGCCGTCCACCCACAGGGTCTCCCCAGTCGGCGTGAACAGCGGAAAGACGCGGTCGATCGGCCCCGAAGCACGATGCTGTGGCTGCGCTCGAGATGGTTGGTCACGCGTCCTCCCCGCTCGTTCCCGCCAAACGGTGGCTGTCTGCCGCACTGAGCTCCAACCCGTAGATGCACTTCAATTGGCCGATTGTTTCCAGGGTCGCCGGGGAAAACGGCGTCTGGCCTTCGAAGGCATTCCGCACGATGCCCTCGATGTGGTCACCCAGGCTCATGTCGCGATACTCGGCCAGGCCTTGAGCACCGTCACCAATCGTTTTTCGAGGCGCACTCCGGTCTGCACGCGTTCTATGGTCATAGATTTCTGTACCACGGGTACACCAGAGATGGGCTGGTTGCGGCAAATCGCCGGGAGGGTCGCCAACGGCTCTTCTTGCGTTTACGGAGTGGGTATTCCATCTGCGCCCGGCGTTCAGGCCTTTTCCTGCCCGGAAAAACCGATTAGAGAGCGCGCAAACACATGCGGACAGATTCCGCCCGCCACCGAAGGAAAAGCCCTTGTCCACCACGTTCGACAAAGTCGCCAAGATCATCGCCGACACCAGTGAGATCGATATCGACACGATCACCCCTGAAAGCCACACCATCGACGATCTCGGCATCGACAGCCTCGACTTCCTCGACATCGTCTTTGCCATCGACAAGGAATTCGGCATCAAGGTGCCGCTGGAAAAGTGGACGCAGGAGGTCAATGACGGCAAGGCCTCGACCGACGATTACTTTGTCATGAAGAACCTGTGCGCCAAGATCGACGCGCTGGTCATGGCAAAGAACGCCTGAAATGGCTTGTCTTCTAGCCTGACCCACAACAGCCGCCCCATGAACCCTCGCCCATGAGCCCCCACGACGTCGTCATATCAGGCATCGGCCTTGTCTCTTCGCTGGGAGAAGGTCCGGATGCGCATTGGCGCAAGCTCGTCCAGCCCGGCCTGGAGCCGGTGCTCGAACCCGCGCGCTTCTCGCCCTACACCGTCCACCCGCTGCCGGAGATCGACTGGAACCTGCAGATCGCCAAGCGCGGCGACCAGCGGCAGATGGAAACCTGGCAGCGGCTCGGCACCTATGCCGCCGGCATGGCGCTGGACGACGCCGGCATCAAGGGCAATGACGATCTCTGCACGACCATGGACATGGTGGTGGCTGCCGGCGGCGGCGAGCGCGACGAGGCGGTCGACGCCGACATTCTCGCAGCGTCCGAAAGCCGCAACGACCGCGACGTGCTGCTCAACGAGAAACTGACCACCGAATTGCGGCCGACGCTGTTTCTGGCGCAGCTTTCCAACCTGCTCGCCGGCAACATCTCGATCGTCCACAAGGTGACCGGCTCGTCGCGCACCTTCATGGGCGAGGAAGGTGCCGGCGTGGCCGCCGTCGAGACAGCCGCCGCGCGCATCCGCTCCGGCCAATCGACGCATATCCTGGTCGGCGGAGCATTCCAGACCGAACATTCCGACATGCTGCTTGGCTATGAGCTGGCCGGCTACCTGCATCGCGGCCCCTGGAGACCGGTCTGGCAGAGACAGGGCCTGGACGGCGGCGGCGTGGTGACTGGATCGGGCGGTGCGTTTCTCGTCCTGGAACAGCGCGAGCACGCGATCAGCCGCGGGCGAAAGATCTATGCCGAACTCGGCCCGGTCGTATCCGGACGCGCCATACGCCGGCAGGGCGAACTCGATGCCGAGATTGCCGCGCTGCTCAGCCAGGCGGCATTGCCGAACGGCGAGCTGCTGACGATTTCAGGCGCTTCGGGTGCCCATGCCGCGACTGCTGCCGAGAAATCGGCGCTCGACGCCAATCCGGCGATTGCCGCACGCGGTTTTTCGACGCTGACCGGCCACATGAAGGAAGCGCAGTTTCCCTTCGCCGTGGCGCTGGCTGCACTGGCTGTCGAACGCAAGGCCGCCTACCCGGCTTTTGACGCCGCCACCGAGAAGCCGTTCAACGGCATTCCCACGACCGTACTTGCAACGGCGATCGGCTATCACCAATTCGAGGGCATGGCGTTGGTCAACGCCGCCTAGAGGGTTCGGGACAAAAACATGGCCAATCTGAACGACCACATGGGCAGGCCGATCGTTGCCGTCACCGGCATTGGCGTGGTGACGTCGCTGGGCGTTGGCAAGGCCGACAATTGGGCAGCGCTCACCGCGGGCACGTCCGGCATCCATCCGATAACCCGCTTTCCGGTCGACCATCTGAACACCCGCATCTCCGGCACGGTCGATTTCCTGCCGTCGAGCTCCAAGGGCGCTTCCCATCTTACCTACGACCTCGCCGAGATCGCCGCGCAGGAAGCCGTGGCCGAAGCCGGGCTCGATTCGGGCGATTTCGGCGGGCCGCTTTTCCTCGCCTCGCCGCCGGTCGAGCTCGACTGGAGCGAGCGCTTTTCGCTGTACAATTCCGACAAGCACGACATCGGCGCCGAACGGCTGCTTCGGGTGGCGCGCGGCTTGAAGGGGCTCGATGTTTTCGAGACCACCCAATTCGGTTCGATCGCCGACCGGCTCGCCGACCGTTTTGGCACGCGCGGCCTGCCGATCACGCTGTCGACGGCCTGCGCCTCTGGCGCCACCTCGATCCAGCTCGGCGTCGAGGCGATCCGCCGCGGCGAATGCGACCGGGCACTGTCGATCGGCGCCGACGGCTCGGCGACCGCCGAGGCGCTGATCCGTTTCTCGCTGCTTTCCGCACTCTCCACCCACAACGACATCCCCGAAAAGGCGTCAAAACCGTTTTCCAGGGATCGCGACGGTTTTGTCCTTGCCGAGGGTTCCGGCGCGCTTGTGCTGGAATCGCTCGAGGCGGCACTCGCCCGCGGCGCGACGATTCTCGGCATCCTGCGCGGCTGCGGCGAGAAGGCCGACGATTTCCACCGCACCCGCTCGAAGCCGGACGGCTCGCCGGCGATCGCGGCGGTTCGCGCGGCGCTTGCCGATGCCGGCTTGGGCGAAGACGAGATCGATTATGTCAACGCCCATGGCACCTCGACGCCGGAAAACGACAAGATGGAGCATTTGTCGCTGTCGACCGTGTTCGGCGAGCGGATCGGCTCGATGCCGATCTCGTCGAACAAGTCGATGATCGGCCACACGCTGTCGGCCGCCGGCGCCGTCGAGGCGGCGTTTTCGCTGATGACCATGCGCGAAAGCGCCATCCCGCCGACCATCAATTACGACAATCCCGATCCGGCGATCGTGCTCGACGTGGTGCCGAACCAGAAGCGCAACGCCGAGGTCGGCACGGTGCTGTCGAACTCCTTCGGCTTCGGCGGCCAGAACACCTGCCTTGTCATGGCGCGGGAACCAGTCTAAGCGACCGTTCTTCGCCAACAGAACCGACAGGCTCCATGCGCGCTTTGCAACTTATCGAGGACCGCCGCCTTCAAACGGTGGACCTGCCGCTTCCGCCGCAGCCTGCGCTGGGCGAAGTGACGCTGCGCATCAAGGCCGTGGCGCTCAACCATATCGACGTCTGGGGCTGGCGCGGCATGGCCTTCGCCAAGCGCAAGCTGCCGCTGGTCGTCGGCGCCGAAGCCTCGGGCGAGGTCGAGGCGGTCGGCCCCGGCGTCTCCAGCCTTGTGCCCGGGCAGCTTGTATCGATCTACGGCGCGCGCACCTGCGGGCTTTGCCGCGCCTGCCGCGAAGGCCGCGACAATCTCTGCGAGCATGTTTCGGGCGTGCACGGCTTCCATCTCGACGGCTTTGCGCAAGAGAAGATAAACCTGCCGGCGCGCCTGCTGGTCCCTGCCCCGCCCGGCGTGACCGACGTCGGCGCCGCGGTCGCGCCCGTCACCTTCGGCACGGTCGAGCACATGCTGTTCGACAATGCCAGGCTGCAGCCCGGCGAAACCATCCTGATCCATGCCGGCGGCTCGGGCATCGGTTCCGCCGCGATCCAGCTGGCGAAGAAGATGGGCTGCACCGTGATCACCACGGTTGGCTCGAACGACAAGATCGACAAGGCGAAGGCGCTTGGCGCCGATCACGTCATCAACTATCGCGACGACCGTTTCGAAGGCGTCGTGCGCAAGCTGACGAAGAAGAAGGGCGTCGATGTCGTCTTCGAGCATGTCGGCGCCGACACCTTTGCCGCCTCGATGCTGTGCCTGAAACGCGGCGGCCGCCTGGTGACCTGCGGCTCGACCTCGGGCGTGTCGACGCAGATCAACCTGATGCAATTGTTCCAGCAGCAGCTGAAGCTGCTCGGCTCGTTCGGCTGTCGCATGCAAAACATGGCCGACGCGATGCAGAAAATGGCGGCGGGGCTGGTTTCTCCGGTTATCGACACCGAAGTCGGCTTCGACGGCATCGAGACCGCACTGAAGCGCATGGAAGGCCGCGACGTGTTCGGCAAGATCATCCTGCGCGTCGGCTAGACCATGATGCTGCTGTCTGAAAACATCATGGTCTAGGAATGGTCGGCAACGCCTTCAAGAAGCTCCGCCGGGACCTGGCGTTCCGCCACGGCAGGCGGCTGCGCCAGTTCAACTACTGGCTGCTGGCGCGCCTCGCGATGACGATGATTTGGCTATTGCGTCTGCTGCCGGTCGACAGCGCGCTCAATTTCGCCGACCGCGCCGCCCGCCGCATTGGCCCCTGGGTGGGGCGCCATAACGTCGCCATTGCCAATCTGCGCAAGGCTTATCCGGAAAAGAGCGACAAGGAGATCCAGGCCATCGCCTCCGACATGTGGGGCAACATGGCTCGCCTTGCCGCGGAATACGTCTTTCTCGATGCCCTGTTCGACTACGATCCCGCCGCGACAAAACCGGGCCGCATCGAGGTCAAGGGGGTCGAGCACTTCGTGCAAATCGCCGGCGAGCAAAAACCGCATATCATCTTCACCGGGCATCTCGGCAATTTCGAGCTGCTTCCGGTGGCGGCAGCCACTTTCGGCATGAACATCACGGCGCTGTTTCGTCCGCCCAACAACCCCTACCTTGCCGACTACATCCTCTCGACTCGCCGCTCGACCATGGGCTCGCTGCTGCCCTCCGCGACCGGCGCTTCGTTCGCGCTGGCGGCCATCCTGGAGAAAGGCGGCAATATCGGCGTGCTCGTCGACCAGAAATTCTCGAGCGGGCTCGAAACGACTTTTTTCGGCCGCCCATGCGAAAGCAACCGGGTCCTAGGCACCCTTGCGCGGCACTATGACTGCGATGTCTATCCGGCGCGCTGCGTGCGCCTGCCGGGCAACCGCTTCCGGCTCGAGATCGAGGACAAACTGATCTTGCCGCGCACCGCCGGCGGCAGTGTCGACGTCCATGGCACCACCCAGCTGCTCAACGACGTGGTCGAGCGCTGGGTGCGCGAGGATCCCGGCCAGTGGATGTGGTTCCACAAAAGATGGGAAATCAGCGGCCCGCGCGGGAAGCACAAGCGGGCGAGGAACCGCGGCGAAGCCGCCTGAGTAGAAGTGAGTGACAGCAATTATGCTATTGTTGGCAATGTTCTAATTGCGCCACCGACCCCGCCCGGTTGCCGAGGCGGGTTTTTGTTTAGTCACCGATCACTCTGTGGCCTGTCCTGGCAAGACCAATCAGCCGACCGAAGGGGCGCCATAGCGAAGCCCATCCACCAGCAAGCCAACCATCCGTCGTGCCTGGTCGGGGCCTCCACCATAGCGGTCTGGTGAGCAGAGCCTGGCAATCGCGAACAATAGTTCTTTCGCATCAACGTCCGAGCGAACGTCGCCCGCTTCGGTCGCGGCATCCAGCAAGGCCTGCAGCGCGGGCCGAAGTTTCTCAAGAAAATACAGCGGCAAGGACTCATATGCCGGATCGCCGGAGGAGAAGGCCGCGGCGAGTCCACGCTTGGCAGCGATAAAGTCCACGTAACGCTGCATCCATCGGGCGAGCGCTTCGCCGGGTTCATATTCGGCGGCAATGGCAGATGCAGCATTTGCGCAGGCATCCACTTCGTTACGGAAGACGCCCACGATCAGGTCCGAACGCTGCGGAAAATGCCGATAGAGTGTACCCACGCCAACGCCGGCCTTATCGGCGATCTCTCGCACCGGAGCATCGACCCCCGAAGCCGCAAACACTGCCATTGCTGCTTCGAGCAGCGCCTTGGAGTTGCGTTGCGCGTCCGCACGCACGCGTCGATCCGTCGAGTTTACGGGCTCCAAGCCACCACCCCGCTCCTCCGATTTGTCGTCCATGATTTTTCCACTTGATAAACGGAACGATGTTCCGTATAAAACGGAATGCAGTTCCGATTGGGAAAATTAGCACAGCATGGCGCCGTTGCCTACACGTCAATGCAAAAAGAGGAGATCACCATGCGGGTCAAACCTATTGCCCTGGTCACTGCGGCCAACAAGGGAATCGGCCTCCAGATCGCCAGGGATCTGGCGACGCACGGCCTCACCGTGCTCGTAGGGTCGCGCAAGCTCGAGCATGCGGAGACGGCTGCAAAGAGCATCGGCGCGGATGCCCGCGCCGTCCAACTCGATGTCACGAAACAGGCCTCGATTGCCGCCGCGGCAAAGCGCATCCGTAACGAGTTCGGTCGCCTCGACGTCCTGGTGAACAATGCAGGCACTTCCGATGCGGGAAAGCAGGGCACCTCGCATGCGGCGCCCCTCGAGGGACGCGCGGTGTTCGAGACCAACGTGTTCGGCGTCGTCGCCGTCACGCAGGCGATGTTGCGGCTGCTTGGTGAAGCGCCGGCGGCACGCATCGCCAGCGTCGACCCGTCCAGTCCACAGCGCGCCTTGTTCGGCCCTGTTTACAGCCCCTCGGAGACTGCCCTCGATGCGACGACGCTCGCCTTCGCCATCGAATTTGAGGATGCCGGCGCCGACGCTGCCTGCCCCGGCTTCACTTCGACGAACCTCAACAAATTCGAGGGCACGGCCGAACGGGCCGCGTGAGCCCTTCGCCTTGCGCTCCTCGACGCGAACGGTCCGAGGACGGGCCGTTCCCGTGGTGATCTCGTCCCGATCGCGTGGAGTTTGACCCGGCAGCGCACTGACCGCCATTCAAGGGCCAGGCGCCGGAAGAGTGGCGGCGCACCCTGGCTCCGGTGCCGATCGAGCCCGCGCGATCTGCGATCTTGGGGCGGGTCGAGAAGGTCTATCGAGATTGGTACCGGAAAGCCGCGACAAAGGCTGCAAACGCCGGCGATTGATTGCGTCGGCTGGGGTAGTAAAGATGATAGCCTTGAAAGGTCGGGCACCAGTCGGCAAGGACTTCCTTGAGCCGACCATTCTCAACATAGGGTTGAACAAGATCCTTCGGTGCATAGGCCAAACCAATGCCGTCGAGGACCGCGTCAAGCGCCGGCGCGATATTGTTCAGGGTCAGCTGGCCGTCCACACGGACGCTGAACTCGCGTCCGTTCTTCCTGAATTCCCAGGCATATAACGCGCCTGAGCTGGGAAGCCGCAGGTTGATGCAGTTGTGGTCGGTCAAGTCCTGAGGGCTTCTCGGCGCACCCCGACGAGCGAAATAATCGGGTGAGCCGACGACGGCATGCCGACATCGGGACCAATGCGAACGGCCACCATGTCGCGGGCGATTGCCTCGCCAAGTCGAACACCGGCATCGAACTGACTCTCGACGATGTTGGTGAAGCCGTTGTCGACAATGAGCTCCACGTTGATGTCCGGGTAGTCTCGCAGGAACGCTGGCAGCCTGGGGCGAAAGACCAGATTGACGGCATCATCGGGGCAAACGATACGGATCTGGCCCGAGGGCTGGCCGCGCAGGGCGCTGATCGCGCTGATCCCGGCGGCAATGCTTTCGAAATGCGGCTCGATGCTTTCGACGAGGCGTTCTCCGGTCGCCGTGGGCGCCACATCGCGGGTCGTGCGAGAGAGCAGACGGACGCCAAGCCGTTCCTCCATTGCCCTGATCGTATGGCTGAGGGCCGATCGGGTAACACCCAATTTGGCCGCCGCTCGCGTAAAACTGCGCTGCCGAGCGACCTCAGGGAAGGCTCGCATCTCACTGAACTCGTCACGCGGCATTGGTGAGCTCCGTTCACTACGACATGCAGATTATAGCTGCTAGTCTGACAAGACCAGCCCGGCTACCTAGTCTGTCGACGGACAGGAGCGCACGAATGGCTATCGAACTGACACTGGATGACACGCGGGCGGCTGAAGGGGCGGCAACGCCATGGGCCGCCGTCATCTGCCTCTCGCTTTTGACCTTTCTCCTGGTCGGCCTGGAGTTCATGCCGGTGAGCCTGTTGACTCCGATTGCGCAGGACCTGGCCATCTCGGAAGGCCAGGCCGGACAGGCGATCGCCGTGTCGGGGCTCTTTGCCGTGATCACCAGCCTGTTCGGCAACGCGCTGCTGGCCAGGTTCGACCGGAGAACGGTCGTCCTGCTGTACACGGCAGTGCTGGTCGCATCGAGTTTGGCTGTTGCCCTCGCTCCCAACTTCCTGGTGTTTCTGGCCGGACGGGCCCTGGTCGGGATCGCGATCGGCGGCTTCTGGTCGCTCTCCACGGCCATATTGGCGCGCCTGGCCTCAGGCTCCGACCTGCCCAAGGCGATCGCCCTGCTGCAGGGCGGAACTGCATTGGCGATCGTCATCGCCGCACCGCTCGGCAGCTTCCTCGGCGAATTGATCGGGTGGCGGGGCACTTTCTTCGTCACAGTCCCGGTCGGCGTCGCGGCGCTCGCCTGGCAACTGGCCGTTCTGCCGAAGATGCCGCCAATGGAGTCCGTTTCGGTATCCAGCATGTTCCGTCTGCTGCGCAATCGGACATTCACCATCGGCATGGCCGCAACTGGGTTCGCATTCATGGGAATGAATTCGCTGTCGATCTATCTGCGCCCATTCCTTGAAAGCGTCACCGGCCTCGACGTGAACGTCCTGTCGCTGGTGCTGCTGGGCCTCGGCCTAGGCGGCCTGGCGGGACTGTCCATCGCCGGCTTTGTTCTTCGGCGAAACCTCACTGCCGTGCTGATCGGGCTGCCGAGCGCGCTTGCGCTCCTCGCCCTGCTCCTGATCGCAGTGGGACCGGTGCTTTGGGCCACGGCTTTGCTTCTGGTTCTTTGGGGGCTGTTCAACACCCCGATTCCGCCGGCGTGGGGTACATGGATGGCACAGATCATTCCCGACGATCTTGAAGCTGGAGGCGGGCTGCAGGTCGCATTGATCCAGTTCGCCATCGCCGGCGGCGCTTCCGCGGGCGGCATGCTGTTCGACGCTGCCGGCTGGTGGAGCGCCTTCCTGCTCGCCGCCGCCCTTCTGGCGGGCTCAGCCCTGCTCGCCGCTGCCGCCAGCCCTCGCGCTGCTGCGGTGCAGAACCTTTGATCGCGGAGGGACAGCGCCCGGGCGCGAAGGATCACTACAGAGCGCTTTTATTCTGAACCGCCGCATTCTTGGCTGGGCATTGCTGCGCTGCCCGACTTCCTTACCGACGTGCCGATCGCGGAGGGTACATTGAGACAAGTGATGGCGGATTATCCCTCGCCAGAGGCGGGGATCTATGTGGTGCGGCCACCTGGCGGGATTGCGCCCAGAAAGGTGCGTGCGCTGATTGACATCCTCATCGAATGGTTCGGCGCCCGTTGGGTGCAATCATTGCGACCTTCGGGTGGTGATCGCGGCGCAACGGCGAGAAAGCACACCCAACACCGGTCCCTTCGCCATCTCGGGCCACAATCTCGATGGACTTAGAGCGGGTGGTTTTAGCCGCATTTCTGCGACGCCAGGAGAAAAGTGATCCTGATCGGTCAAAGCATTGCCTCATCGGCCGTAAGTGCATGCTCTCGCGTGCCGGAGACGATGATCTCCAGGACCTCATGCTCGTCGGTGTTTTTGATGTAGCGATCGCCGACGTTCTCGCCGCGCTTAAGCACCATCACGCGGTCGCCCACAGCGAAGATGTCAACGAGGCGGTGGGAGATGATGATCTGGGCAACGCCCTGCTTTTTCAGTTCCAGCATGGTTTCGAGCAGCCGCTCGGTCGCCATCACCGAGAGATTGGCGGTCGGCTCGTCGAGTATCACCACGCGCGGCTGAAAGGAGATAGCGCGGGCAATCGCCACCGATTGCTGACGGCCCCCCGAAAGGCTCTCGACCTTTTGATAGACGGAGTTCACGTCGACCTTGAGCCGCTTCAGCACACTGTCGGCTTCCGCGTACATTTTCCGCCGATTGACGAAAAGGCCCCTGCGCGGCCAACGGCCAAGAAAGATATTCTGACCGACATCCATATTCCCGCAAAGAGCGAAATCCTGGTAGATCATCTCGATGCCGGCGTCGCGGCTTTCGTGCGGGCTCTTGAAGTGCACCGGCTGCCCGGCGACGAAGATCTCGCCGCCCGCGTCGCGCTGGTAGGCGCCGGTCAGGATCTTCATCAGCGTCGACTTGCCGGCCGAGTTGTCGCCGACGAGGCCCAGGATCTCGCCTGGATAGAGCACGAGGTCGACGTTGCGGAGCGCCTGCACCGCACCGAAGGCTTTTTCGATGCCCCGCATTTCTACGATCGGTGCGGGCCTGGTCGCGTCACGCATGGGTCGTTTCCGCCGTTCTTGTGCGCCGCGCGAGGCGCGCCCGCAGGCGGCCGAAGATGTTGGCCTGGCGCACCCAGATGTCGATCAGCACCGCCACGATCAGGATGCCACCGATGAAGACGTTGATCCAGTGCTGGGGCATGGTAAAGCCTTGGACGTTGAGCTGCAGCAGCGCCCGGATCAGGGTGATCACCGCCGCCCCGGCGAGCGCCCCGATCACGGTGCCGTAGCCGCCGAAGATCGAACCGCCGCCGATGATCACCGAAGCGATGGCGTCGAGCTCGCGGAACTGGCCGGCTACCGGGTTGAAGCTGCGGAAGTAGGCGACGTTGATGATCCCGGCCATTGTCGCGCAGAGCGCCGCCAGCATGAGCGCGAAGAACCGCACCCGGTTGGTGTTGATCCCGGCATAAGCGGCGGCGCGAATGTTGCCGCCGGTCGCATAGACCTTCTGCCCGAACGGCATGTAGGCCAGCACGACGCCGGCAATGAGGGCGACCAACAGCATCCAGATGGTCTGGACGCTCACCACCTCGGCGATCGAGCGCAGCAGCCCGTCCGGCAGCGAGATGCGGTAGTGCAGCAGGATGTCGTTCACCTTGCGGCCAAGCAGGTTGTAGCCCTCGGGCCAGCCGGTGAGCTGCTGCCCGGCGACGAACCAGGCGGCGAGGCCGCGGGCGATGTAGAACATGCCGAGCGTCGCGATGAAAGCCGGCAGCTTGAAGCCGACGGTGACGATCGCGTTGACGAGGCCGGCGCACATGCCCGCCAGCAGGCCCATCGCCACGGCGGTCACGGGGTCGGCGCCGAGGACCTTGAGGAAATAGGCGGCTGTGCTGCCGGCGAGGGCAAGCACCGCCCCGACGGAGAGGTCGATATCGCCGGCGGCGATGACGTAGGTGAGCCCGATGGTGATCAGCGCAAGCTCGGTGTAGTTGAGCAAGATCGCGAAGCTGTTGGACAGGTTCCACCAGTAGTCCGGCCGGAGCGCGAGGCCGGTCAGCCACAGGAGCGCGGTCAGGATGATGGCGAGCGCGTCGCGCCGGGCGAGGAACTTGCCGAACCCGGTGGCCGACAACGCCATGTCGGTCGCCATCGCGCCCTTGGTCTGCACCCCCTCGATCGCGATGCCGCCGATCTCGTAGGCCGGCGGCGGCGGCCGGCCGCGGAGCCAGGCCCAGAGGCGCCCTGCCACCTGGCGGCGGATGAGATAGGGCTCGATGAGCACAGCGACGACGAGTAGCAGCCCGAGGAACACCGGCACCGCGCCGACCGGTAGCGAGAAAACGGCGTTGACCGTGATCTCCTCGTCGCCGATCTTGATGATGCGCGTGATCGGCCAGCCCTCGCGCAATACCTTGTCGAGCAGCACCACCAGAAGGGCGCCAAGGCAGGATCCGGCGACCCGGCCGCGGCCGCCGAGGATCGAGGCGCCGCCGATGATCACGGCGGCAATGACGGTCAGCTCACCGCTGACGCCGTAGAGCGGCGTCACGCCCTTGTCCTGCGCAGCTGACATCAAGCCGGCCAGCGCCGCGCAGAGCGAGGAGATCAGGAAGGCTCGGATGCGCACCCAGTTGGTCGGGATGCCGGCATAGGACGCCGCCTGCTCGTTGCCGCCGGTGGCGAAGGTCTCGTAGCCCCAGCGCGTCTTGGCAAGCACATAGGCGCCGATCACGGCGACAACGAGGAAGATCACGATCTGGTTGTTGAAGCCGAGGAGGTTGGTCTCGCCGAGGTGAAAAAAACCCGGATAGCCGGTCGCCTTGGCAGGGTAGTAGATTGCCTGGCCGTGAGTGAGCGCCAGCACGAAGCCGCGGCCGATGAAGAGGACGGTCAGCGTGGCGATGAACGCCGGCACCTTCAGGATGGTGACGAGCACGCCGTTGATCAGCCCGATCAGCGTGCCGAGCAGCAGGCAGAGGATCGCCGACGTGACGACGCCGAGGTCAAGGAAGTTCGGCGCGAACAGCCTGGCAAAGACGACGGCGACTAGGCCGTAAGTTGAACCGACCGAAAGATCGAGGTCCTTGTTGACGATGACGAAGGTCACTCCGACCGCGATGATGGCAACCCGCGAGGTGTCGCGGAGCAGCGAGTGAAACGCTCCTGTTGACCCGAAGAACGCGGGATTGACGAGAGCGCCGCCGAGATAGAGCAGCAAAAGCAAGGCAACGAGCCCCACCTCCCAGCCGCCGACAATCTGGGACGGCGCACGGCCGAGCGATGTGGTCGCGGTAGGCGCCATGGTCTCTTCTGGTCGATTTCCTGCTGCCGCATTGCGGGAGAGCCTGCGCTCTCCCGCAATGATTTCAGACGTTCCGAGTGGACTCAGTTCTCGAAGCGCTTGCCGACATCCTCGACGGTCTCCTTCGTCACCAGTTGGGCGCGTGTGTCGAGGTTGGCCGCCGCGATGCCGCGGTCGATCTCCAGATAGAGCTGCATGACCGGCCAGAAGCCCTGCAAGAAGGGCTGCTGCCCGAGCGCGCCGGTCAGATCGCCGCTCTTCATCGCGTCCTGCTGGGCCGGGCCGAGGTCGAAACCGTAGGCGCAGATCTTGCCGGTCAGTCCGGTCTGAGCGACGGCCTTGGCAAGCGCCGGCGTGAACACGTTGTTGCCGGCGAACGCGCCAACGACGTCGCCGCGCGATTCAAACAGCGTCACGATGCCGTTCACCGGGTCATTCGGATTGGTGTCGATACCGGTGTTCTCCGGACCCGCGTCGACCTTGAAGGCATCAAGCTTGCCGGCATCCTTCAAGCCCTTGACGATGGCGTTGAAAGCCGAAGTGACGCGGTTGTTCACCTCGATGTTGCCCATTGCGGTCGACGACGGCAGGACGATCGAACCCTTCTCTATACCCTTGTCCGCGAGGCACTTGACGAGCGCCTCGCCAGCGATTGCGGCAGCGGAGGCGTCCTGGCCGGTGTGGCCGATGCTGCTGCGGTTGAGGAGCGTGCCGTCAAAGGAATTGGTCGTAGCGACCGGTATGCCCTTCGCCTCGGCAGCCTTGACGATGTCGTTATAGGCGCCGACCTGGGGCGTTGTCATGATCAGCCCGTCGATCGTCGGATCCTGCACGATCTGGTTCAGGATTTCGATCTCGCGGGCAGGGTCGTCAGTCGGCGATTCCGAGCCGAGCAGCAGGACCTTGGCGCCGATCAGGTTGCCGGCGACGGTCGCGCCGACGTAGACCGGATCGAAGAAGCCATTGCCGGCAGTGTGTGTCACGATAGCGAATGTAAGGTGACCATCGGCCGAATGGAAGTCCTTGGTACCGGGGGCCTCCTTTGCGGCTTCTTCGAAGCTGTAGCCGCCGACCGCCTTGTCGACGCCGCCCGATTGTGCGTAGGCGTTCGATACGCCGAGCGATAACGCCGCGGTACACGCCGCGAGCGAGAAAATACGTTTCATGATTATCCTCCCTTGCAACCAACGGTCGGAAGCCGTTCGGGCGCATTATTCAGGGATTCCGAATGCTTCCTCCCACCCGGTATATTCTGCCCAAAGCTCGCCCACGTAAATAGTGCTGGCGCGACGCGGTGTCAGACAGACGAGGAGACTTGGTGTATTGTGATCCCTACCTGGGCCGCATTTCAAAAGGGAGCGACACGGAGAGTACCAAAAAAAGTTTCACAAACGCGTAGGGAGGATACCGCGATGAATCTGCGACCAGACCCCACATTCTATCCGTCACCTAGGCTGGCTATGGAAGGGCCGCCGGAAACTCTGGCCTACACGTTGATGCTTAGCCCGGACTTCTCGCAACCCGACGGTTTGGCTGTGGTGAATGTCGATCCAAATTCGCCGGATTTCGGCAAGATCGTCCACACTGTGATCATGCCAAACAAGGGCGATGAGTTTCATCACTTCGGCTGGAATGCGTGTTCTTCGGCGCTATCACCACTGACTGGCCACGCCTTTTTGGAGCGTCGTTATCTGATCATTCCGGGCATTCGTTCGTCGCGCATCTACATAATTGATGTGAAGGGCGGGCCGACAGCCGCCAAGATTCACAAGATCATCGAACCCGCAGAAGTCTTTGGCAAGACGGGCTATTCCCGCCCGCATACGATCCACTGCGGACCCGAGGGCATCTATGTCTCGACGCTCGGCGGCGGTGGCAAAGACGGTACCGACGGTCCTCCGGGCATTTTCATCATGGATTGCCAGACCTTCGATGTCATTGGCCGCTATGAGATAGATCGTGGCGCCCAGGACAAGCACTACGATTTTTGGTGGAACCTGCCGCGCGACTACATGGTCAGTTCCGAATGGGCCCTGCCGCCGCAGTTCGAAAACGGCATCGTCCCTGAGGATCTACTGTCCAACAAGTACGGCCACCGCATGCATTTCTGGGATCTGCGTGCGCGTAAGAACATTCAGACCATCGATCTGGGCGCCAATCACCAAATGGCGCTCGAAATCCGCCCGGCGCATGATCCAGTCCGGCAATACGGCTTCTGCGGCGTTGTGGTCGATACCACCAATCTCGAAGGCTCGATCTGGACTTGGTGGCGCGACGCAGATGGCAAGTTCCAGGCCAAGAAGACGGCGGTCATCCCGCCTCAACCGGCCAATGCCGACGATCTGCCGGATCTTCTGAAGGGTTTCTCGGCGGTGCCCCCTCTGGTCACCGACATCGACCTCAGCCTCGACGACAAGTATCTCTATGTGGCTTGTTGGGGTACGGGTGAAATGCATCAATACGATGTCAGCGACCCGATGAAGCCGGTTCTGGCGGGCAAGGTCGAACTGGGTGGGATCGTCAAGAAGACCAAGCACCCCTGTGGCAAGGTCTTCGGCTATGGGCCACAGATGGTCGAGATTAGCCGCGACGGCAAGCGTGTCTATTGGACCAATTCGCTCTACTCGACCTGGGACGACCAGTTCTATCCCGGTGAGCGCGGCGGGGCGATGGTGAAGGCCGATGTTGGCGCCAATGGTGGCCTGACGCTCGACACCAACTTCTTCGTCGAGTTCCCCAAAGGCTATCGAACGCACCAGATCCGGCTTGAAGGCGGCGACTGCTCTACCGACAGTTTCTGCTACCCATCGGCCTAGGTGTCGCCCGAACTCCTTTCGACCACAGCCAGCCTCTGGCTTGCTGTGGTCGCCAGCGGGATTTACCATGGCGTAAACCCGGGTATGGGCTGGCCGCTTGCTGTTTCGGCCGCCCTGATGGAACGGCGAGCCCATGCGCTGCCGGGCGCACTCCTGGCGCTGGCGTTCGGGCATCTTGTCGCCATGACGGTGGTCCTCTTGCCCTTCGCGCTGATGACCATGCTGGTTGATTGGCAAACCGAGATCCGCGTTGGCGCAGGTCTAATTGTCGTCGCGCTCGGAGTCTGGCTGCTCTTCAACCGGCGGCATCCTAGATTTCTGGCGCGCGTGCCGCCGTCGCGACTGGCGCTCTGGTCCTTTCTCGTCGCCGTCGCGCATGGCGCCGGCCTGATGCTGGTGCCGATCTACCTCGGCCTGTGCGGCGTCGTTGAAACGGATGCCGGGCACCGTGCCGCGACCGCCCTCATTGCACGAACTGCAGCGCTCTCGATCGGCGTGGCAGCGGTCCACACCGGCGCGATGATCACTGCGGGCGGCGCTTTGGCCTTCGGCGTCTATCGGTGGCTGGGATTAAAGTTTCTTTCGAAAAGCTGGTTTGATCTGGATGTGATCTGGGCGCTAAGCCTGGTTCTGGTCGGGGCGATCGGCGTGTTTTCCGCGCTCTAGTTGGTCACCACGATGCGCGTGTTGCGGAAGCCGGCTTTCCGCACCATCGAATAGAAGGCGGCGGCATTGCGGGGATGCAGCCGCACGCAGCCATGCGACGCCGGGCGCCCGAGAGATTTTACCGCACCGGTGCCATGGATGGCATAGCCGCCGCGGTAGAACACCGAATGAGGCATCGGCGACATGTCGTATTTGCGCGAATACCACATCCGTGCCGTTCGTTGCGGCCGGTAGCTGCCGCGCGGCGTGATATAGCCTTTGCGCGCCGTGGATACGCGCCATCGGTAGACCGCCCGGCCGTATCTTACAGTCATCGTCTGCGATGACACGTCGATCCTTGCAACCAGCTTGGCTGCCCAGCCCTCGACCGAAGAACCGAACAGCATCGTTGCCAGTGCCGCTGCCATGAGAACGGTCTTTTTCATGCGATCAAACCCCTTTGATTGCCCTTGCCTGCCTGCCTTCACGCTATTCTTCATCCTTTAATCGCAAGTGAATGAGGTAACCACACACCTCTGACAAATTCACCAATCCAAAGCAGCGAATTTGAACGATTTCCCGCGATAGTTGCCGTTGCGACATGTAACCACATAACTAGGGCGCGACCCGCCAACAGGCTTGCCAAAACGCACCGTTGGCTGCTCAATTCGTCGAATGAACGAACTTCTGCTGAAAGCGGTCGATGATCGGGTCGACGACCTGGTCGCGCTGACCGCGGACCTGATCCGCTTTCCGACTATCAACCCGCCCGGCGAGGCCTATCGGCCATGCGCCGAATACGTCGGAGCGCGGCTGAAAAAGCGCGGCTTCGAAGTCGAATTCATCCGCGCCGAAGGCACGCCCGGCGACACCGACCGCTACCCGCGCGTCAACGTCGTCGCCCGCTTCGATGGCCGCTCGCCCGGCGCCTGCGTGCATTTCAACTCGCATATCGACGTGGTCGAAGCCGGCGACGGCTGGAGCATCGATCCCTTCGCCGGCATCGTCAGGGATGGCAAGGTCCATGGCCGCGGCGCCTGCGACATGAAGGGCGGCCTCGCCTCCTCGATCATCGCTACCGAAGCCTTCATGGAGGTTTTCCCCGACTTCCCGGGCGCCATCGAGATTTCGGGCACGGTCGACGAGGAGTCCGGCGGCTTCGGCGGCGTCGCCCATCTGGCAAAGCTCGGCTATTTCTCCAAGCCGAAAGTCGACCACGTCATCATCCCCGAGCCGTTGAACAAGGATCGCATCTGCCTTGGCCATCGCGGCGTCTGGTGGGCGGAGATCGAGACCAAGGGCGAGATCGCGCACGGCTCGATGCCGTTCCTCGGCGACAATGCGGTGCGCCATATGGGCGCCCTGCTAAGGGCTTTCGAGGACGATCTGTTCCCGGCGCTCGACCGCAAGGTGACGCGCATGCCGGTCGTGCCCGACGGGGCCAAGCGCTCGACCATGAACATCAACTCGATCCATGGCGGCCAGACCGAGGATTTCCGGCCTGGCCTGCCCTCGCCCAATGTCCCCGATTCCTGCCGGCTGACCATCGACCGCCGCTTCCTGCTCGAAGAGGATCTTGGCACGGTCAAGCGCGAGGTGACCGATATCCTCGACCGGCTGAAGCGCGAGCGCAAGAAATTCGACTACGAGATCCGCGATCTCATGGAGGTGCTGCCGCTGATGACCGAGCGCGATGCGCCAGTGGTCAAGGCGGTGGCGCGGGGCATCATGGAGGTATTCGACCGCGAGCCCGACTACGTGATCTCGCCCGGCACCTACGACCAGAAGCACATTGCCCGCATCGGCCACATCTACGACTGCATCGCCTATGGCCCGGGCATTCTCGACCTCGCCCACAGGCCCGACGAATGGGTGGGGATATCAGACATGGTCGAATCGGCCAAGGTGATGGCGATCGGGCTCAACGTGCTGCTGAGGGGCGCGAGCGCTCGGTAGCCGGTGATGGGCGGAAAAACATTCCTGCCGGCGCCGCCGGAAAGCACGAAACGCAATTTACTCCTTGGTGAAATCACGCTTCTATCCACCGGGTTTCGAGCATGTTTTTGAGCATATCGGGAGTTGCACGATGAAATTGTGGAAAACCATTCTCACCGCTGCGGCCCTGGTGCTGTCTGCCGGAACATCGGCATTTGCCGCGCGCGATCTGGTCATCGGCATCACGCTCGAACCTCCGCATCTCGATCCGACCGCAGGTGCTGCGGCGGCGATCGACGAGGTGCTTTACGCCAATGTGTTCGAGGGGCTGACCCGCATCGGCCCGAACGGCGAGGTGCTGCCGGCTCTGGCCGAAAGCTGGACCGTTTCCGACGACGGCAAGGTCTACACCTTCAAGCTGCATAGCGGCGTGAAATTCCATGACGGCACCGACTTCAATGCCGACGACGTCAAATTCTCGCTCGATCGCGCCCGTGCCGACAACTCCGTGAACGCACAAAAGGGCCTGTTCGCCGCCATCGATACGGTCGAAATGGTCGATCCGGCGACGGTCAGGATCACGCTGAAGAACCCGCAAAGTTCGTTCCTCTACAATATGGGCTGGGGCGACGCGGTCATCGTCGCGCCGGAGACAGCCGACACCAACAAGGAAACGCCTGTCGGCACCGGCCCGTTCAAGTTCCAGACCTGGGCCAAGGGCTCGTCGATCACGCTGATCAAGTCCGACGCTTACTGGGGTGCCCCGGTCTCCCTCGACAAGGCCGAGTTCCGCATCGTCACGGATGCCGCAGCCGCCGTCCCTGCGCTGCTTTCCGGCGATGTTCAGGCCTTCCCGTTCTTCGATCCCGACAGCGTCGCCCAGATCCAGGGCGACCCGCGCTTCAAGGTGGTGATCGGCGCGACCGAGGGTGAGACCATCCTTTCGATGAACAACAGGAAGCCGCCTTTCGACCGGCCGCAGGTCAGGCAGGCGATTTCGTTTGCGCTCGACCGAAAAGCGATCATCGACGGCGCCTCGGCCGGCCTTGGCGTGCCGATCGGCTCGCACATGTCGCCCGCCAACAAGGCCTATGTCGACCTCACCGGTCTCTATCCGCACAATGTCGAGAAGGCCAGGGAACTCTTGAAGGAAGCCGGCCTGGAGAACGGCTTCAAGGCGACGCTGAAACTGCCGCCACCCCCCTATGCGCGACTTGGCGGCGAGATCATCGCGTCGCAGCTTCGCGATGTCGGCATCGATCTGCAGATCGTGCCGGTGGAATGGGCGCAGTGGCTGGACCAGGTCTTCACCAAGAAGGACTACGACCTGACCATCGTTTCCCACACCGAACCCAACGACATCGATATCTATTCGCGCAAGGATTATTACTTCAACTACGACAACCCGACTTTCGACAAGATCATCGCCGATCTGAACCTCACCTCCGATGAGGCCAAGCGCATGACGCTGCTCGGCGAGGCGCAGAAGATACTGGCCGACGATGCCGTGGTCGGCTTCCTCTACGAACTGCCGAAAGTCGGCGTCTGGGACGCCAAGCTCGAGGGTTTTTGGGCAAATGCGCCGATCCAGGCCAATGATTTGACCAAGGTGAAGTGGACGGAGTGAGGGGCTGCTGGCCAAAGAGGCGAAGCTTGCAGCCGGTGGCACCCCCCTCTGTCCTGCCGGGATGCCTGGCCCGAGCCGCAGGGCAATCGCATCGGTTCTGCGCTGCCCCTCATCGCCCTGCCGGGCACTTCTCCCCGTATAGTGACGGGGAGAAGGACGCCTTCGCAAAGGATTTCGCCAATCTCCAGCGTTGCAGAGGGGGTGCCAAGGTTGCGGCCAGCCCCCTTCTCCCCGTCGCTATACGGGGAGAAGGTGCCGGCAGGCGGATGAGGGGCGGCGCCGGCATTAACAGTTGGCCGGTCGAGCGCTATCTTTTGTCTGAAGCAACTGCCCTGCCGAGACCCGTGGCTCGGGCCGGCGCGTCCGGCAGGACAGACGGGGACGTGAAAGAGCACTGTCGCCGGGTCTTTGCGTCCCGCAGCGCTGCGGTCCTCCCCCCATGACCGCCTATCTCCTCAAGCGTCTTGCCATCGCGCTCATCACGCTGGTCCTGGCCTCGATGGTGGTCTTCGCCGTGCTGGAGATCATTCCCGGCGACCCGGCGCGGCTGATGCTGGGCATGAATGCCAGCGCCGACCAGGTCGAGTTGCTGCGCAACCAGATGGGCCTCAACGCGCCGCTCGCCGCGCGCTATCTGCACTGGGCAGGCGGCTTGCTGAGCCTCGATTTCGGCCGTTCCTACACCTATTCGGTGCCGGTCATCGACCTGGTCCGCGAGCGCATCGTGGTCTCGCTGCCGCTGGCCCTGATCGCGCTGGCGCTGTCCACCATCATCGCCATTCCGGTCGGGCTGTTTTCCGCCGGCCGGCACGGGCGGGCCGGCGACACGATCGCGATGGGCGCCGCCCAGCTTGGTGTTGCCGTGCCGAACTTCTGGTTTGCGCTGATGCTGATCTACCTGTTTGCCGTCTGGCTGCGGCTGGTGCCGGCCGGCGGCTTTCCGGGATGGAGCGCCGGCGTCTGGCCGGCGCTGAAATCGCTGGTCCTGCCGGCGATCGCGCTCGCTCTGCCGCAAGCGGCGATCCTCGCCCGAGTCACCCGCTCGGCGCTGATCGAAGTGCTGAACGAGGACTATATCCGCACTGCCCGCGCCAAGGGTCTGCCCCATCGCGCGGTGCTGTGGCGGCACGCGCTGCGCAACGCAATGATCCCGGTGCTGACCATTCTCGGCCTGCAGTTCGCCTTCCTGCTCGCCGGCACCATCATCATCGAGAACGTCTTTTATCTCCCCGGCCTCGGCCGGCTGGTGTTCCAGGCGATCACCCAGCGCGACCTGATCGTCGTCGAAAGCGTCGTCATGCTGCTGGTCGCCGCCGTCATCGCCGTCAACCTGCTTGTCGATCTCTCCTATGCGGTCGTCGATCCGCGGCTGAGAAGCCGCCAATGACGCTGCGCTTCGACATCCCGGAGGAAAATTTTGCCGACATCCTCGTCAAGGCTTTCACCAACCGCTCGTTCCTCACCGGCTTCGTCATCACTGCACTTGTGGCGGCGGTCGCCATCGTCTCGTTCTTCTGGACGCCTTTTGACGTCACCAGGCTGATCATCGCCGACAAGACCCAGGCACCCTCGCCGGCGCACTGGTTCGGCACCGATCATTTCGGCCGCGACATTTTTTCCATGATCATGGTCGGGGCCCGCAATTCGATCGCCGTGGCGCTGGTGGCGGTCGGTATCGGCATGGGCGTTGGCGTGCCGCTCGGCGCCCTTGCCGCGGCGCGCGGCGGCGTCGTCGACGAGGCGGTGATGCGGCTGAACGATCTCGTCTTCGCCTTCCCTGCCCTGCTGTCAGCGATCATGATCACCGCCATCTTCGGCCCGGGCGCGCTCAACGCCATCATCGCCATCGGCATTTTCAATATCCCGGTCTTCGCCCGCGTCGCCCGGGCCGGCGCGCTGGCGATCTGGCCGCGCGAATTCATCCTCGCCGCGCGTGCCGCCGGAAAAGGCAAAGCACTGATCACCATCGAACACGTGCTGCCCAACATCGTTACTTTGCTCCTGGTGCAAGGCACCATTCAGTTCGCGCTCGGCATCCTGGCCGAAGCCGGGCTTTCCTATGTCGGGCTCGGCACACAGCCGCCGATGCCGAGCTGGGGGCGGATGCTGTTCGACGCCCAGACGCGCATGGGGATGGCGCCGTGGATGGCGATCTTTCCAGGCATGGCGATCGTCGTCACCGTGCTTGGACTGAACCTGCTCGGTGACGGTATTGCCGACATCCTCGACCCAAAATCGCGGCGGCAGCGATGAGCCTGCTCGAAATCGAGAAATTGTCGCTGACGATCGGCGACACGCCGATCCTGAGGGATGTCGCGCTCGCCGTCGCGCCCGGCGAGGTGATGGGGCTGGTCGGCGAATCCGGCTCGGGCAAGTCGATCACGGCATTGACGGTGATGCGGCTTCTGCCCTGGGCGGCGCGCGCCAGCGGGCGCGTCGTCTTCGACGGCATCGACATCCTCGCGGCCAGCGAAGACCAGATGTGCGCGCTGCGCGGCGATGATATCGGCATGGTTTTCCAGGAACCGATGACGGCGCTGAACCCGGTCAAGACCATTGGCGAGCAGGTTGCCGAAGGCATCCGCTGGCACACCAGGGCAAGCCGCGCCGACGCCGAGGACCGCGCCCGAAAAATGCTCGACCGGGTCGGCTTGCCCGCAGCGCAATTCCCGCTGTCGCGCTATCCGCACGAGCTTTCCGGCGGCCAGCGCCAGCGCGTCGTCATCGCCATCGCCTGCGCGCTGAAACCAAAACTGCTGATCGCCGACGAGCCGACGACGGCGCTCGACGTCGTGCTGCAGGCGCAGATCCTCGACCTGTTGCGCGACCTGGTCGCAGAAAACCGCATGGGCCTGCTGTTGATCTCGCATGACCTCGCGGTGGTGACCGAAATGGCGGAGCGCATCACCATCCTGCGCCACGGCGAAGTGATGGAGGCCGGCGACACGGCGCGCACCCTGTCCGAGCAGCTTCATCCCTACACAAGACAACTTGCGCAGGCCTCGATGCATGTGCCGGCGCGTGCCAGGACAAACGAGGTCGGCAACCCCATGCTCCAGGCCAAGCCTCTTCTTCAGGTAGAGAGCGTGACGCGGGACTATCCGGGACGGCGCAAATCGCTGCTGCAGCGCGCGGTTCCGACCCGCGCCGTCGAGGATGTCTCGTTCTCGATCGATCCTGGGCAGTCTGTGGCGCTGGTCGGGCGTTCCGGTTGCGGCAAGTCCACGCTTGCCCGCATGGTCCTCGCGCTGGACGGGCCGACATCGGGAACGATCCGGTTTCGCGGCGAAGTCATCACCGACAAGAGCGAGGCGGAGCTCAAGCCGGCGCGCCGCGACATGCAGGTGGTGTTCCAGGACCCATACGGCTCCTTCGATCCGCGCCAGAAGGTGGAAAAACTGGTCGCCGAGCCACTGCATGTCCTGGAGAAAAGGCCGACCAATGCAGAGCGGCGCGAGATGGTGGCAATGGCCTTGCACGAAGTCGGCCTTGGTCCACGCGACATGGACAAATATCCGCACGAATTTTCAGGCGGCCAGCGCCAGCGCCTGTCGATCGCCCGCGCCATCATCACCCGCCCCAAGCTGGTCGTCGCCGACGAGCCGGTCTCGGCGCTCGACGTCTCGATCCGCGCCCAGATTCTCGACCTCTTCGCCGAGCTCAACCAGAAGCTCGGCGTTGCCTATCTGTTCATCACCCACGATCTGACCGTTGCCCGCGCCATTACCGACCAGGTGATGATCATGCATGCCGGCAAGATCGTCGAGCGCGGCAGGACGAGCGCGGTTCTCGACCATCCGCAGTGCGAAGCCACCAAGGCGCTGGTCGCTGCGGCCCCGGACCTGCACCGCGCGATTGCCCGGCGGTTACAGGAACAGGGGTGAACAGCCGACCGTCGGGAGAGGCTTACTCTTCGGCCTTCACCACATCGGCGGGGCTGATGTCGAGCAAATCGAGGGTGCGGCGCAAGAGCTGCATCTCTGTCCCGGCAAGTTGCGAATCGGCCTTGGCGATCTCGGCCATATGGCGGGCAAGCAGGCTGCGCCTCTCGACGTCGAGGTCACGGAACTGCGCGATGGCTTGCGAGCCGTTGGTCTCGTAGCCTAACTCGTTGAGATATTCGATGACGCTGTCGATGCTGGCTTCCGGAATGCCGAAGGCTTCCCGGCAGATGCGCCTGAAGGCGGCCATTTCACTCTCGTTGACCGTGCCGTCGGCCAAAATCATGCGAAACAGCATCAGCAGTTCCGCCGACAGCACCGGATCGTCCGCGACCTTGCGCACGCCGGGATCGCCGTCGAAGATCGAGCGTATCTGCTCCAGCAATGCGAATGCCATCAGCGACCCCTTTCCGATTCGTTGCAAATAGGTAGCGCGGAATCGGCCTTGCGCAAATGGTCGGCTGTGGTTCGACAGAGCAATCGCTCCTGCCTGCCGGCATCCTCTCCCTGTATAGGGACTGTATAGGGACGGGGAGAGGGGCGCTCCCATCGAGGGTTTCGCCAATCACCAGCGTTGCAGAATGTTCACCGAGGTCGCCACCGCCCTCTTCTCCCCGTCCCTATACGGGGAGAAGTGCCCGGCAGGGCGATGAGGGGCGGCGCCAAGATCGATAATTGGTGGTCTCCGCCGCTGCGCACGCTGATTGGTGGTGAACGGGGCGCCTGATAGGATGCGGTTGTACGAATCATGTCGGAGGAGCCACACATGAATCTCAGTGCGCCTACGCAGCTTATTTTCATCATATCCCTTGTTATCGCCATCATCGGTCTTCTCGCCGCTCTCGGCGTTTTTGCGTTCATTCCCCTGGCCGCGGTGTGGATCGTCCTCATCGCTTATGTCGTGCTTGCCGACGGCTGCCTGGTTCGCGGCGCTTAGGCCCTCAGATCTCTCAGGCAACTCGGAGCGCCCGGCCACAAGCCGGGCACTTTTGATTCTGAGGGTTGGTCTGCTACCATCCGCGGGCGGAGGAAAGCTCATGTCTGCCCAGAGCGAAGACGGCAGCAACCAGCACAGTCCTGGCCTCGACCGGTTCGAGATGGTTCGGCGTGCGCCTGGCCCTTGGCTCCAGGGTTCAGTCACTGACATCTGCGGCTACCGCGAAACCATGCCCGGCCGTTTCCGCAACGTCGAATACGCATCGCTGACCGTGCCGCTGGTCATCAGCTTTGCCGAACCCTTCGCCATCGGACTCGGCAAGGAGCCGGGCGACAACGACCGCTTCGCCAGTTTCGCCGCCGGCCTCTATGCCGGTCCGGTGGTGATCGAATCCCGCGGCGGCGCCTGCTGCATCCAGATCAATTTCACCCCGCTCGGCGCCCGACGCTTCTTCGGCCTTGCGATGAGCGAACTGACCGACCGCATGGTCGGCCTCGACGATGTGCTCGGGATCGAAGGCATCGCGCTGCGCGAAAGACTTGGCAATGCGCACGGCTGGAGCGCACGTTTTGCCATTGTCGAGACGTTCGTCGCCGCGCGGCTGACCGACGCCCGCGAAATGCAGGCCGAAATCGCCTGGGCCTATGACCGGATCATCGTCTCGGGTGGCCGCATTCGCGTCGCATCGCTCGCCGACAGGCTGGGCTGGAGCCGCAAGCATCTCGCGGGAAAATTCTCCAACGCGATCGGCGTCGGCCCCAAGACGCTGTCGCGCATCGTCCGCTTCAACCGGGCGCTCGGCCTGTCAAGGCAGGGCAAATCCGATTGGGCTGATATCGCCGCCGATTGCGGCTACGCCGACCAGGCGCATCTGGTGCGCGAATTCCGCGACCTTGCCGGCGAAACGCCGACGGCGCTGGCCGCCCAGGCATAGAGGCGCAGGTAACATTTCTTCAAGACGTGGGAAAAGCCTTCGCCCAGACTGGATTATCGTCCAAATCCAATTGAAGGAGATCGTCATGACCATGTCAGTCGAACCGCCCAGGCTCTATCCGACCTTGCGCTACCGCAATGCCGCGAAAATGATCGACTGGCTGGGTGAAGCCTTCGGCTTTGCCGTTCATGCCCGCTACGGCGAAGGCGACATCGTCCAACACGCCGAACTGACTTTCGGCTCCTCGATGATCATGCTGGGCACCGCACGCGACGACAAGTTTGGCCAGATGGTCGGCGCACCGGGCCCCGGTGGCGGCAGATCGATCTATGTTGCCGTCGACGATGCCGATGCCGCTTATGCCAGAGCCAAGAAGGCCGGCGCCGAAATACTGGAAGAGCTCACCGACCGCGACTATGGCAGCCGCGAATTCATCTGCCGCGATCCGGAAGGCAATGTCTGGTCGTTCGGCACTTATTGGCCAAAGGCCGGTGAGCCCGCCAGCTAACGCGCCAGACCAAAGATGGCGTCGCAGTCGAGGTGGGTTTCCAGTTCGGCTGCGACCTCGTCCAATGCCCGTTCGACCTCGGCGCGATAATCGATGCCGCCGCCTTTGACGCCGAGATTTTCCAGGAATTTCGCCCGAAAAGCGTCGGCGGAAAACAGCCCGTGCAGATAGGTCCCCGACACCTTGCCGTCGGCGGAGACGGCGCCGTCATCGGCGCCGTTGATGACGGCGGACGGCCGCAGCGTGTCGGGACCGGTGGTGCGGCCGAGATGGATCTCGTAGCCCTCGAGCGGCAGGTCGAACTGGACCGAGCGCGCGCTGACATTGCGCACCGTCTTTTCCGGTTGCATCACCGTTTCGATGTCGAGCAGGCCGAGCCCCTCGGTCTCGGTGGCGCTGCCCTCGATGCCGTCGGGATCGCGCACGACACGGCCGAGCATCTGGAAGCCGCCGCAGATGCCGACGACGTGGCCGCCGCGCTTGCGGTGGGCGACAAGGTCGCGGTCCCAGCCATTCTCGCGGAATCTTAGCAGATCGCCGATCGTCGACTTCGAGCCGGGAATGATCACCAGCCCAGCGTCGGCCGGCAAATGCTGGCCGGGCGGCACGAAGACGACCTCGACCTGCGGCTCGGCCTTGAGCGGGTCGAGGTCGTCGAAATTAGCGATGCGCGAAAGCATCGGCACGGCCACCTTCAGCGCGCGCTTCTCGCCGGACGCCAGGCGTTCGAGCACAACCGAATCTTCCGAGGGCAGCCGCGCCGCCGCCTTCAGCCACGGCACGATGCCAAAACAGCGCCAGGCGGTGAAGCTCTCGATCGCCTTGATGCCGTCATCGAACAGCGAGACATCGCCGCGGAACTTGTTGATGAGGTAGCCGACGATCATGCGCCGGTCCTCTTCCGGCAGGATCAGATGGGTGCCGGCGACCGAGGCGATGACGCCGCCGCGGTCGATGTCGCCGACCAGGATCACCGGCACGTTGGCGCGCGTCGCAAAGCCCATATTGGCGATGTCGCGGCTCCTGAGATTGATCTCGGCCGGCGAGCCGGCGCCTTCGACGATGACGAGGTCGGCACCCTCGGCGACCTTGGCCCAGGATTCGAGCACGGCATCCATCAGCCGGGCTTTCAGCGCCTGGTAGTCGCGCGCCCGCGCCTCGCCGAACACCTTGCCCTGCACCACCACTTGGGCGCCGATATCGGTCTGCGGCTTGAGCAGCACCGGGTTCATATGGACCGTGGGCGCAACGCCACAGGCGATCGCCTGCAGCCATTGGGCGCGGCCGATCTCGCCGCCGCGTCTGTCACCCGGTATATTGGCGACGGCGGCGTTGTTCGACATGTTCTGCGGCTTGAACGGCCGCACCTTCAGCCCCCGCTTTTTCGCCACGCGGCAGAGGCCCGCGACCAGCACCGTCTTCCCGACATCGGAGCCTGTGCCCTGCAGCATGATCGCCTTGGCCGCCATTAATTCCTGCCCTGTGAAACGCTGCCGGTGATCGTGGATTTCGCGGCCAGTGGTCCGCCGCGCCAGATGTAGAGCGCCAGCAGAGGCTCCTTGCCGGTGCGCATGGCATGGCTGACATCAGAGGCATGGTGGATCACCTCACCCGCCTCTCGCCTGCGAAAGTCGTCTTCGTCCATGCGCCATTCGGTGCCGCCGGTCAGCGGAATGTAGATCTCCTCGGCGACATGATGGTGGTCGGGATAGACGATTTCAGGTCCGAGGATCAGCAAGCCGGCCGCGACCTCGTCGTTGACGAAATGGCCGCGCATGCCGAAGACCTCCAGCCAGCCGTACTTGTCGATGAATGTCTTGCCGAGATCCGCCTCGCTGTAGGTCTGCCCCCAGCGCAGCTCGCCGCGACGCTCCGCAAGCAGCCGCGCCAACGGCTGGGCGTTGGCCGGAGCAAGCTCGACGATGCGGTCGAGCTCGCGCAGGCAGGCAAGCGGACGCGGCTCGAGCGGACGCGCCGGCATGGCCCAGCCGATCCGGGCCACCGCATCGCGCACCAGCGCATCATCGAATGTTTCGAGCGTGGCGTGGAACCGTTCAAGCAGCTCATCGAAATTTGTCGTCACGCCTTGCCCCAGACACGCATTATCACACAGCCGCCCCCAGATCGTTGGATGGAGCTAGTCGGCTTGCGCGGCGGCATCATTGGTCTAGATTGAACCGCGCGCAAAGCCAAAAACGACAGGCCAGGAGGCCGAAGACATTACGGAGCACGCCATGGACGCCGCTGTTGATGCGGGCACCAGCCAGTTCGAACTCAACGAGGACCAGCGCGCCATCCAGCAAATGGCCGAGGCCTTCGCTGCCGATCGCGTTGCGCCGAACGCGCTCGACTGGGACCGCAACAAGCATTTTCCGGCGGACGTGATCCGCGAGACTGGCCCGCTCGGGCTTGGCGGCATCTATGTCGGTGACGATGTCGGCGGCTCAGCGCTCGGCCGGCTCGACGCGGTGCTGATCTTCGAGGCGCTTTCGCGCGCCGATCCGGCCTTCTCCTCCTTCATCTCGATCCACAATATGGTGGCTTCGATGATCGACCGCTTCGGCAGCGACGAGCAGCGCCAGCACTTCCTGCCGAAGCTGACCTCGATGGAATGGCTGGCGAGCTATTGCCTGACCGAGCCGGGTTCGGGATCGGATGCTGCGGCGCTGAAGACGCGTGCGGTGAGGAGCGGCGGCGACTATGTGCTGAACGGCGTCAAGCAGTTCATTTCGGGCGCCGGCGACAGCGACCTTTACATCGTCATGGCGCGCACCGGCGCCGACGGTCCGAAGGGCATTTCGACCTTCGTCGTGCCGAAAGATGCGCCCGGCCTGTCTTTCGGCGCCAACGAGCACAAGATGGGCTGGCACATGCAGTCGACCCGCCAGGTCGTCTTCGAGGACTGCAAGGTGCCGGTTGAAAACCTGCTCTCGGACGAAGGCGCCGGCTTCGGCATCGCCATGGCCGGGCTCGACGGCGGCCGGCTCAACATCGCCGCCTGTTCGCTGGGCGGGGCGCAATCGGCGCTCGACAAGGCGCTGTCCTACACCGCCGATCGCAAGGCCTTCGGAGCCAAGATCAACCAGTTCCAGGCGCTGCAATTCAAGCTGGCCGACATGGAGACCGAGTTGCAGGCAGCACGGATATTCCTTTACGCCGCTGCCTCGAAGCTCGACCGCAAGGCCCCGGACGCCTCGAAATGGTCGGCGATGGCGAAGCGCTTCGTCACCGACGTCGGCTTCAACGTTGCCAACGACGCGCTGCAACTGCATGGCGGCTATGGCTATCTGCACGATTACGGCATCGAGAAGCTGGTGCGGGATTTGCGCGTTCACCAGATTCTCGAAGGCACCAACGAGATCATGCGCGTCATCATCGCACGCGCCCTCATCGGTCGGTAAGGCAGTAGGCAGTAGGCAGTAGGCAATAGGCAATAGGCAATAGGCAGCAAGATGACCGGCAAGATCAATTCGTACAAGGATCTCATCGTATGGCAGCAGGCGATGGATCTGGCCGTCACCACCTACGCCTTGACCAAACCATGGCCAAAAGAGGAATTGTATGGGTTGACCAGCCAAATCCGCCGCTCGGCAACCTCTATCCCTGCAAACATCGCGGAAGGTTATGGCCGAGACAACAGGGGCTCTTATCAGCAATTCCTCCGGATAGCCCAAGGGTCGTTGAAGGAGTTCGAGACGCACCTGCAGATCGCTGAACGCATTGGCCTAGCTACGCATGATCAAGCTTATCAGGTGCTGCTAGCGACCGAGGGCATCGGAAAAATGCTTCGCCAACTTATTAGCAAACTCGCGCCCGAATAGGCCGCCTACTGCCTACTGCCTACTGCCTACTGCCTGCCTACAACTGCCTTACCCAAACCACGGAGTGCCATCATGACCACCATCGCCTTCATCGGCCTCGGCAATATGGGCAATCCGATGGCAGCCAATCTCGTCAAGGCTGGATATGCCGTTCACGGCTTCGACCTGATCTCGGAAAATCTCGCCAACGCCAAGGAGCATGGCGTCGTCGCCATGGCCAATGCCGTTGCCGCGGTGAAGGAGGCCGATGTGGTCATCACCATGCTGCCGGCCGGCAAACACGTTCTGTCGGTCTATGAAGACATCGTGCCAAAAGCGAAGAAAGGCGCGCTGTTCATCGATTCGTCGACCATCGACGTCGAATCGGCACGAAAAGCCCACGCCATTGCCGCCAGACACAAGCTGCTGTCGATCGACGCGCCGGTTTCCGGCGGCACCGGCGGCGCCGCCGCCGGCACGCTGACCTTCATGGCCGGCGGCGCGAAGGAAGCTTTTGCCAAGGCCGAACCAACCCTCAAGCCGATGGCCGGCCGCATCGTCCATTGCGGCGATGACGGCGCCGGACAGGCGGCAAAGATCTGCAACAACATGATCTTGGGCATTTCGATGATCGGCGTCGCCGAAGCCTTCGTTCTGGCGGAAAAGCTCGGCCTGTCGCACCAGGCGCTGTTCGACGTCGCCTCGAACTCGTCGGGCCAGTGCTGGTCGCTGACCACCTACTGCCCGGTCCCTGGTCCGGTGCCGACATCGCCGGCCAACAATGGCTACAGGCCGGGGTTTGCCGCGGCACTGATGCTGAAAGACCTGAAACTGTCGCAGGAAGCCGCGCAAAGCGCCGGTGCGGTGACGCCGCTGGGCGCCGAGGCCGCCCAGCTTTATGCGCTGTTCAACGCCCAGGGGCATGCCGCTGCCGACTTCTCCGGCATCATAAAATTCCTGCGCGGCACCCCGGCGTAATGCATGTCGCCCAAAAGCTTGGGCTTAACCCCCAAGGGTGCGCAAAGCGTGCGCAGCAGACGCGACGCGCTTTCAGCCTCGAACTCGACCGGCTTTCGGTTTCCGGCAAGAAACGCGGAAATTTAGATTTGCTTAAACTATCGATAACCACCCGGTAACGATGTCCCTGTAGAACGGAGTGCGAGGCGGCCTATCGCAACCGCCCGGCGCTCCGGATCAGGTCTCGCGTCCCGGAGCCCGTAAGTTTCGCCAAGTGTTCAGTCAGCGAAGCGCCATGCGTATCTGGCAAAGCCGCGTTCCCGATGGAGCGCGGTTTTTGCATTTCGCATTCTTCAACGACAGTGAGGCGATCGCCCTGGCGCGTCTCCAGACGGTCGTCGGCCTGGTGGCGGCGGTCCTGACCGACGTCGACCCACAGATGGTCGAAGCCGACCGCATCCGCGCTGACGTGGAGATCAAGCGGCTTGAGCGGACATCATTGAAACCTTCTGATTTCCAAGCCGTTATCGCCGGTATGTCCGGGGCTAAATCCAAGCCGAAATCGGTCTCCAAATCGCGCGATGCCGAGAAGTCGCGCCAGGAGAAGCAATCGACTGTCGAAGCCGCGTCTGAGATCGTCGGCGCGGCCCCGCCGCCGCTGGAGTTCGTCGAACCCGATCCGGAGCTGACCCCTGAGGAGGCCGAGCAGGCGCGCAAGAGATACTTGCTGAGGCGTTTCTGGATCAGCGCGCGCGGTTACTGGGGCCGCGGAGGCGATAGGCGGGCTTGGCCGTACACGATCGGGTTATTGCTCCTGATCGTCATCAATGTCGGCTTCCAGTATGGGATCAATGTCTGGAATCGCGCAATTTTCGATGCCCTTGAGCAACGCAATGCGCGCACCGTCTATGTCCTGAGCGCCGTTTTCGTGCCGCTCGTGCTCGGAAGCGGAAGCCTTGTCGTTGCACAGGTCTTCCTTCGCATGACGATGCAGCGCCGCTGGCGTTCCTGGCTCACCAACGCGGTCATCGCGCGGTGGCTTGCAAGCGGCCGCTACTTTCAGTTGAACCTCGTCGGCGGCGACCACCAGAACCCTGAAGCACGCGTCACGGAGGATTTGCGGATTGCCACCGAATCCCCGGTCGACTTCATCGCCGGTGTCATCAACGCGTTTCTGGCGGCCTCGACCTTCATCGTGGTGCTCTGGACGATCGGCGGCGCCCTGACCCTGACGATCGCAGGATCGACGGTGACCATTCCCGGCTTTCTCGTCATCACCGCGGTGCTCTATGCGGCGATCACATCCACCTCGATGGCGGTCATTGGCCGCCATTTCGTCCACCTCTCCGAGGAAAAAAATCAGGCGGAAGCCGAATTCCGCTACACGCTGACGCGCGTGCGGGAAAACGGCGAGAGTATCGCATTGCTCGGCGGCGAGGAGGAAGAGCGTAGCGGCATAGACAAGACGTTCGCCTATGTGCTCAGGCAATGGGCGCTCCTTACAGGTCAGCACATGCGCACAGCGCTGGTATCGCAGGGGGCGAGTCTGTTTGCGCCTGTCGTGCCGGTTTTGCTTTGCGCTCCAAAGTTTCTCGAAGGCGGCATGACACTTGGCCAGGTCATGCAGGCTGCCTCTGCCTTTGCCATCGTGCAGGGCGCGTTCGGATGGCTGGTCGACAACTACCCCCGTCTCGCCAATTGGAACGCCTGTGCACGGCGCATCGCCTCGCTGATGATGTCGCTCGACGGGCTCGAGCGCGCGGAACAGAGCAACACGCTCGGACGCATAAAGCGCGGCGAAGCTGCAGGCGATGCGATGCTCAGCCTGAACAATCTGTCCGTGTCGCTCGACGACGGCACCGCCGTGGTCAAGGAAACCAAGGTCGTGATCGAATCAGGCGAGCGGGTGCTCGTCGCCGGCGAATCCGGCTCAGGCAAGAGTACGCTGGTGCGGGCCGTCGCAGGTCTGTGGCCGTGGGGCGGCGGCAGCGTCAACATCCACGCCGACAGACGGCTGTTCATGTTGCCGCAACGGCCTTATGTCCCCACCGGGACGCTTCGCCGTGCAGTCGCCTATCCAGGCGCCGCCGATCGCTGGACGCTGGACGAGATCAAGGCTGCCCTCGACAAGGTCGGGCTCGATTATCTGAATGACAAGATCGAGGACGACGCGCCATGGGACCAGACCCTCTCGGGTGGCGAAAAGCAGCGGCTCGCCTTCGCGCGTCTTCTGCTGCACAGCCCCGATATCATCGTGCTGGATGAAGCAACGTCAGCACTCGATGAAAAGAGCCAGGACAAGATGATGGAGATGATCGTTCACGAATTGCCGAAGGTCACCATCATAAGCGTGGCGCATCGCGCCGAGCTGGAAGCCTTTCATAGCCGCAAGATCACATTGGAGCGGCGCGAGGGCGGCGCAAAGCTTGTCAGCGATATCGATCTTGTCCAGCGCAAGAGAAGACGGAACTTGCTTGAGCGATTTATGCGGCGGCGGCGCGCCGTACCTAAGCGCAGCACGACCTTGAGCAAAGCGGCGCTGCCCGAGACAAAAAAGTGAAATCCGCCGATCGGGCCTCGGTTCTTGGTGAGCGGCTCCTCCGGCTGGCAGAATCCGGCATTCAAACGCCGGGCGTCCGGCCGCAGGACGCCCGGCGATCCTTCTACCTTATTGCTTGCGCAAAATCGGCCTGCGCCAGATCAAGCGCCTTGGCGATGCGGCCGCAGGCCATGTCGATCGTCTCGCGCGTCCAGATCAGCGGCGGCGACAGGATCATCGTATCGCCGGTGGCGCGCAGCATCATGCCCTGGGCAACTGCGTGGTCTCGGACGGTCACGGCCGCGCTCCCGGCGGGCAGGAAGCGCGCCTTGGTCGCCTTGTCGCTGACGATCTCGATCGCCCCCATCAGGCCGATCGAGCGCACCTCGCCGACCAGATCGTGACCGCCGACGTGCTCCTGCAGCGCCTTGGCGAAATAGGGTCCGGTGTCGTTCTTGACCCGATCGACCAAACCTTCCCGCTCGATGATCTCGAGGTTCTTCAGCGCCACGGCGCAGGCCACGGGGTGGCCGGCATAGGTATAGCCGTGATTGAACTCGCCGCCCTTCTCGACCAGCGTCGCGGCGATGCGGTCACCGACCAGCAGCGCCGACAGCGGCTGATAACCGGAGGTCAGCGCCTTGGCGGTGGTGATGGTATCGGGCTCGATTTCGAATGTCTGAGCTGCGAACCACTCGCCGGTGCGGCCATAGCCGGTGATGACCTCGTCGAGCATCAACAGGATATCGTATTTGCGGCAGATGCGCTGCACTTCCGGCCAATAGCTCATCGGCGGTATCTTCACGCCGCCTGCTCCCATCACCGGCTCGCCAATGAAGGCGGCGACCTTGTCGGCGCCGGCTTCGAGGATGGCATCCTCGACGGCCTTGGCCGCGCGCAGGCCGAAATCATGGTCGCTTTCGCCGGGCAGAGCCAGCTCATAGGCATAAGGCATCATCACATGGACGATGTTGGGAACCGCGCCGTTGAGCTGCTTGTGCATCGGCTCCATGCCGCCCAGCGACGTGCCGGCGATGGTCGAGCCGTGATAGGCGCTCTTGCGCGAGATGATGCGGTTCTTCTCCGGCTTGCCTTCCAATGCCCAATAGTGGCGCACGAGGCGCAGCGCCGTGTCGTTGGCCTCCGAACCGGACGAGCCGAAGAACACCTGGTTGACATGCTTCGGCGCCAGTTCCGCCAGCTTTTTGGCCAGCAGCACCGGTGTCGGGGTCGAGCATTTGAAGAAGGAATTGTAGTAGGGCAGTTCCTTCATCTGGGCGTAAGCGGCGTCGGCCAGCTCATCGCGGCCATAACCGATGTTGACGCACCACAGCCCAGCCATGCCGTCGAGGATTTCCGTGCCTTCGGAATCGTAGATGAACGGCCCGTTGGCGTGGGTGATGATGCGTGAGCCGGCCTCGCGCATCTCCTTGTGGTCGGTAAACGGATGAAGGTGATGCGCAGCATCGATCTGCTGAAGCTGCTTCAGCGAATAATTCTGATAGGTCATGTCTGATCTTCCTCTTGAACCAATCCGGCAATTGCAGACAATCCGGCAATTGCAGCGGGGGCGGATTCGTCAGAGGAAGGCGGGCGGCGAATAGCCGATGCGGGCGCAAAGCCGCAAAAGCTCGGCGCGAAGCGTGCGCGGCGACGGCGTCACCGCCACCCCAAACGCGCATGATGCCTTCATCCAAGCCATGCAGCATCTTAGGCGGTCTGATGCGATCAGTTCAAGCCGTTCCGTCAAGCCGTTCCGGTCAGCGCCCGTTGCAGGAAGACATACTTCATCGCCGCCTGTGCCGCTTGCGGCCGGCGATCGCCGCGCCCGCCATGGCCGCCCTCGGTCTCCTCGAAAAACAGCGTCTTCGCGTGGCCGGCAGCCTGCAGCCGCGCCGCCATCTTGCGCGCATGGCCGGGATGGACGCGGTCGTCGGCGGTCGATGTCGTCAGCAGCACCGGCGGATAGGCGGCATCGGGCTCGACATGCTGATAAGGCGAGTAAGCCGCCAGCGACGCGGCCTCTTCCGGCTTCGCCGGATCGCCATACTCGGCCATCCAGGATGCGCCGGGCGGCAGCTCGGTGTAGCGCAGCATGTCGAGCAGCGGCACGTCGATGATCACCGCACCGAAAAGCTCGGGATGCTGGGTCAGCGAAACGCCGGTCAGCAAGCCGCCATTCGAGCCGCCCTGGATGCCGAGCGTCGCCGGCGTGGCGATGCCGCGTTTCACCAGGTCTTGCGCGACCGCGGCGAAATCGTCGAAGGCGTTCTGGCGATTGGCCTTGAGCGCGGCCTGATGCCAGTTCGGACCGAACTCGCCGCCGCCGCGGATATTGGCCTGCGCATAGGCATTGCCCTTTTCCAGCCACAGCCGGCCGCGCACGCCGGCATAGCCGGGCAGCAGCGGCACTTCGAAGCCGCCATAGCCGTAAAGCAGCGTCGGCACCGGCCCGTCCTGGTCGCGCCGCCTGACGACGAAATAAGGGATTTTGGTGCCGTCCTTCGAGCGTGCCTCGAACTGTTCCGAGACCAGCGACGACGCATCGAAACGCGCCGGCTGCGATTTCACGGTTGTCAGCATCGCTGCATTGTCGTCCGACCAGATGATCGAGCTCGGCGTCAGGAAGTCGGTGAAGGAGAAGGACACGCTGGAGCCGAAACGCTCGGCGTGGCTGATGCCGACACTGCCGTTGTCGGGCAGCGCCACTGGCTGCAGCGACCAGCCGCTGCCGCTGCGATCGCAGGCGACGACCTTGCCGCGCACATTGTCCATCAGATTGATGAACAACCGGTCCCGCGTGCGGGCAATGCCGGCAATCGAGACACGATCCGCCGGCTCGAGCACGGTCTCGACAGGTCCGAGCGCATTGGTCTCGATCCAGCGCGCGAAGTCCAGCGAATAGAGGCCATCAGGTTTGCACAGCGTGCCGTCCGGCGCCGTCCACGGGCTGCGCACTCCAAAGACGAACTGATCCCTGAACAGCACCGCGTCGGTCACGTCGTCCGGCAACGGGATGCGCCTGTTTTCACCGGAGGGCAGACGCAGAAAACTGTGCGAGGCAAAGAAATCGAGCGTCCGGGTCAGCAACAGATGACGCTTGTCGCCGTCGAATTCGAGGGAACCGCCGGCGGCGAGATCCTGCTTCTGCGCCTCAAAAATCGGCGTCGCATCCTCCAGCCTGGTGCCGCGCTGCCAAAGCTTGACCACGCGCGGATAACCGGACTGGGTTTTTTCGTCCTCTTCGAAGGCAGCCGAGACGATGACCGTGTCCTTGTCCAGCCAGTTGAAGCCCGACTTCGAGGCAGGAGCACGAAAGCCGCCCTCGACAAAGGACTTGCTGTCAATGTCGAATTCGCGCATTTCGCTGGCGTCGCCACCATCCGGCGACAGGCTGAGCAGGCAGCGGCTGAAATCGGGGTAAAGCCGGCTGGCGCCGCTGAACACCCATTTCACACCCTCCTTGGCTGACAGACTGTCGAAGTCGATGATCGTCTCCCATTCCGGCTTCTCGGTCTTGTAGGAAGCGACCGGAGTGCGCCGCCAGAGGCCGAGCACGTTGGTCTTGTCCTGCCAGAAATTATAGACGTGGCCGTTGAGCGCAGACCCGACGGCAATGTTGTCTTCGGCCGTCATCAGGTCCAGTGCGGTTTGGAAGCAGGTCTGGTAGGATGGATCGCCCTGCAACTCGGCGACCGTGATCTCGTTCTGACGGTGAACCCAGTCGAGCGTTTCCTTGCCCGTTCTGTCCTCCAGCCAGAGAAAGGGATCCTCAGTCGCCGAATTGGGACGCGCCTTTGTGTTCGAACTGGTCATGTGGTCTCCGATAAATTCGTCAAGGCTCGGCAACGTCGTCTTGCCACTATCGGTATTCAACTTGGAACGCAAAAGGAGCCATTGCGCTGTTGGCCTCCTAAGGTGGGGCCGCCTGCCGCCCGCAGGCCACGAGGGAATCCATGCAACATCTGTACATTGCCAAAGAGAAGTTCGGTCCTTTCAGCGGCACTGCGTGGACCATGTACATAAACTGGTCCGGCCTCACCCAATTAAGCGAGGTCGTCTCACTCGATGGAATGCTCGGGCCGGTCGCGCTGGGACAGGTAAAGACAGTTACTGGCCCCATATTGTTAACGAGGACTACATGCTCGATTTCTTTGTGGACCTGGACTTCCTCCTTTCGGAGTTGGCCGATCCGGGCGATTTGAATGTCCTCAATGTGATCCGAAGACCGTCGGTTGACGTGCGTTCACTCGACTGGAACGGATTTACCTTCCTGGGCTACGACCTGTTGGATCAAGACGTCTCCATAAGCGCTTTGTCCAACTGCGGAGGATTTCCTGACGTGTTTGCGAACACGGAACTGTCCGATGTTGGATTGATACCCGATTTTGATCGTGCCGTTGAAATTCGAGACCTTCTACGCAGGATGCATCCCTCTGAACACCATGCCGAGTGTGATTTATGGGCGATTTCCAGATGGCAAGGAAATGAAGGCACCCCGCAATTGTATTAATGCATGTCGCGCAAAAGTGTGCAGCGGTTTTGCGATAACGACATGCAAAAACAACAACCTAAAGCGCGTCGCATCAGACGCGACGCGCTTTAGACCGCTCGCCCCCGCAATACGGTTGTGACCGCCAACGCCAGACAAATGGCGCCAAGCGTGATCGGCAGGCCGTCCGCACCGAGAATATCCATGGCGCCGCCCGCCAGCGGCGGCACGGCGATGCCGCCGACGCCCCACATTAGCGAGAAGGCGGCGTTGCCGGCGACCAGTGCCGAGCCGGTGAACCGCTCGCCAAGCTCGATGATCGACATCGTGTAGATGCCGTAGGAAACCGCACCCCAGACAAACACGCACGGCCAGATCAGCGGCGTCTCGATGAGAACCGGCAACAGCACGCATCCAAGCACCGTTAGCGATACACAGATAAATCGCACCAGACGCGCCGTCAGCCGTTCCGCCAGCAGGCCGAGCGGCACCTGCATGGCGATGTTGCCGGCGATCATGACAGACAGCAGCGCCGACATGCGCGCCTCCGCGATGCCATAATGCGCTCCGTAGACCGGCAGCAGTGCCAGCACCCCCTGTTCGAAACCGGCGGCCACCACCACCGCCGACAGCAGCAGCCATGCCATCGGCATGAACCCCATCACCGAAACCTGGTGCCCGGCTTCATCGACCTTTGGCAGCCGTCCCAGCACCAGCGCCAGGCAGGCGCCGCAAAAGACGAATGCGGCGATGCCGACGAGAAACGGCGGCCATCCTTCGGTGCCGACCGCAAGCAGGCACAGCGGGCCGGCCGCGAAACCTGCCGAAATGACTGTAGAATAGATGCCCATCACGCGACCGCGGCGCGCCGGAGGCGCCAGCGCGATCACCCAGATCTCGCTCAGCACATAGAGCGGATTGGTCACCACGCCGATCAGGAAGCGCAGTGGAAACCAGAGATAGACATTTTGCGTCCAGCCGATCAGCGCCAGCATGATCGCGGAAAGGGCCGCGCAGGTCAGCGCCGTGCGCCCTGCCCCGAACCGGCGCGCCAGCGCCGGGATAAGCGGCGACGAGACGATAAAGCCGACCGGCGTCATTGCCGCCGACAGGCCGATCATGGCCGGCGAGACGCCCTGGCGCTGCAGGATGAAGCTCAGCAGCGGGTAGCTCAGCCCTTGCGCGATGGCGAACACCGAAACGGTGGCGATCACGCCGGTGATCGCCGCCCACTGCATTGTCTGGTCGCTGTTCTGTTCCGCCCGGTCCATGATCCGCACCACGAAACCTGCACGATTAGCGTTTCGGCGGCGTGCCGGGAAGCACCGGCGGCAGGAACCGCTTGCGCCAGCCAGAGCATGCCTTGTTAAGGAATCCGCGACGCCATTCAGGCCACTACGGAAAATACCGGGCAATCGCCCCCTTCCTGCCCTCCGCGTAAGGCTTCAGCCACTTGTCGTCGATGGAGAGCCCGTCATTGTCCGACGGTCCGTCTCCAATCGTTCTGCGCCAGGCGCGGAACTTGTAGTGGTCGAACACGTCGAGCATATGCACCGCAAAGGCCGCAGCGAACGTCTTGTCGCCTTCGACGATCACCATGTTCTCGTCGTTTTCATAGGACGCCTTGTAGCCAAGGTTGTGGCTGCCGGCGATGACGGTCGCATTATCGGCCATCGGATCGATGATCACGATCTTGTCGTGCACGATCGCATGGCCGACGGTCAGCACTTCCGCCTGGAAATCCCGCGCAACGGAGGCCTCCGTCAGGTTGGCCGCCCTGACGATGGAGACGTTCGGCGCCTCCCAGACCTTCTCCGGAAAGACGAATGGCGATTTGCCGTCCTTGTTCGATTTGTTGGTGACTGGATCCCGGGTCGGAGCAACATAGTTGGGCATGGCGGTGTGATCGCTGATTGCGCCCTGCACGATCAGCTTTGGATTCGCCGTCGCCGCCGCGACCGCCTGATCGATGACCGAATTGTTGCCAAGCCGCGACGGATTGAACACGAGAAAGAGCACCGCCTGCTTCGCCGCCTTGATCCGTGCGAAAACATCTTCGAGATCGACAGGCCGCACCGAGATGTCCTTTTTGCTGCGGTCGGGATCGTTTGGCGAGAACCAGATGGTTGTCCCATCGACATGGTTCGGTGTGCGATTCTTCAGGCGAAACGGCCTGCCTTGCTTCTGCGCCACACGTCCGGCGGCGCTATCGCTCGCCGGCGGCGGGAACACGTCGGCCTTCATCCGTTCCCAATAGGCATCGAACACTTCGGCCATGGCAGGGTCGTCGCGGATGAAGGCGTTGTTGGACTGTCCGCAAATGCCCGTCGACGTCCAATTGGTGCTGCCGGTCATGACCGCTTGCGGATTGCCCTGGGCGTCGCGATAGACGGCAAACTTGTTATGGCCGATATGGTTGTTGTTGAACAGACGATCGGTCAGCACGACGCCGGCGTCGCGCAGCCGCTTTCTGAACGGCGCGTTGCCCGCGTCCCAGGCCTTGGTTTGTTCATCCCTGCCCGAATTCGACAGAATGACGTCGACGACGTTCTTGGCGTCGATGATCGCGTCGCACAACTCGTCATCGCCAAGCTCGTAGAGGGCAAGTCTGACAGTGCCGCCCTCGGCCTTGGCCCGTTTCATCAGGCTGGTGAGCACATCCGGAACCTCGCCGTGAAGATAGGCGCGGATCTTGCTGCCGGGACGCTGAAGCTCGGCCCTGATCTTGTCGCGCTGCCCGACCTTGATGCCGGCGTCTTCCAGCGCTCGCGACAGCCATTGCGTCGAGAGCACGCCGTTGGTGAAGGCGAGCCGCGCCTTGCCGAACATCGATCCCAGGAAGATGGTCGGGCTGACGGCGCCTTGTCCGAGATAGCCGAGCGGCCGAGCCGCTCCGGTATAGGCTTTCTCGGGCCGCACCGGCACCGGATCGAGGCCGGGCCGCATGTCGCCGACTGGACGCACCCGGTAGGCGACCAATTCGCCATCCGGCCTGATTTCGACGCTGTCGCGGCGCCGCCGCACCGTAAGATCGCGCCAGAATGTCTTCTGCACCGGCCAGACGCCGGTATCCTGCGGAATCCAGTCCTTGTTGCGTTGCCCCCGGAAAGGCACCCAAGACGCCAGACAGCGTTCCTCGCCGGTCCCGGGATAGATGCGGACGATCTCGAAGCCGAGACAGCCGTCCATCATTCCGTCAATATCCCAGGCAATGAAAGCGACTTCGTTGTTGGTCGCTGCACGCACGCTGATAACATCCGACACGGAAATAGTCTCCCTCAAGACGGTTTGTATTAAATGTACTTACTCAATATGACGTGATCGCAACGTGACATGTTTCACAGTTCGGGCACAGATCTGGATTCGCCTTGGTGCGTCCGGCTGGCGAACGTCCATGTCGCTTCCCTCGTCCTAGTGGTCGCCGCCTCCGCAATGGCGGGACGGCGGTCGGTCCATTATGCCGCCGCACCGTCGCAGCGTACGAGGACTATCATGACCGCCGCCCTTCATCCCGCCGAACCGGCATTGGCAAACGACCGCGCCCGTCGCGGCGGCCGCGCGGGCAAGCGCGCCGGCGCAGCGGCGGCGTTCGAGCAGCCGCCTTTCCGTCAGCTGAAAATCCCGCTGACGCCGACCAGGCTGGTCTCCGACGACGAGCTGGAATCGATTCACCTCGCCTCGCTGCGCGTTCTCAGGGAAATCGGCGTCGACGTGCTTCACGACGAGGCAAGGCGCATCATGAAGGCGCATGGCGCGGATGTCCGCGAAGGCAGCGAGCGGGTGCGCTTCGACAGCGACATGATCCTCGAGCTGGTTTCGCACTGCCCGTCGGAATTCACCATCCATGCCCGCAATCCGGCGCACAATGTCCGCTTCGGCGGCGACAACCTGATCATCTCGATGATGGCGTCGGCGCCCAATTGTTCCGACATCGACCGCGGCCGCCGGCCGGGCAACCAGCAGGACTACCGCAACTTCCTCAAGCTTGCGCAGGTGCATAACATCTTGAACTGCACGGGCGGCTATCCGGTCGAGCCGATCGATATCCATCCGTCCGTCCGCCACCTCGAATGCATCCGCGATCTGAGCGTGCTCACCGACAAGGTGTTCCACATCTATTCGCTCGGCAAGGAGCGCAATGTCGACGGCATCGAGATCACCAGGATCGCGCGCGGCATCAGCGACGAACAGCTTCTCGAACAGCCGTCGGTGTTCACCATCATCAACACCAATTCGCCGCTCAAGCTCGACGTGCCGATGATGGAAGGCATAATCCAGATGTCGAGCAAGGGCCAGGTCGTCATCGTGACGCCGTTCACCCTGTCGGGCGCCATGGCGCCGGTGACCATCGCCGGTGCGCTGGTGCAGCAGAATGCCGAGGCACTGTCCGGCATTGCCTTCGCCCAGATGGTGCGCAAGGGCGCGCCCGTCGGCTATGGCGGCTTCACCTCCAACGTCGACATGAAGTCCGGCGCGCCGGCCTTCGGCACGCCGGAATACATGAAGGCGCAATTGGTCGGCGGCCAGCTCGCCCGCCGCTACAACATCCCCTACCGCACCTCCAACACCTGCGCCGCCAACACGGTCGACGCACAGGCCGCCTATGAAAGCGTGTTCTCCCTGTGGGGCGCCATACAGGGCGGCGGCAATCTGATGATGCATGCGGCCGGCTGGCTGGAAGGTGGCCTGCGCTGCTCCTACGAGAAGACCATCCTGGACATCGATCTGCTGCAGATGGTGGCGGAGTTCCTGACCCCGCTCGACCTCTCCGAGGAGGCCCTCGGCTTCGACGCCATCCAGTCCGTAGGTCCGGGCGGCCATTTCTTCGGCACCCAACATACTCAGGACCGCTACAAGACCGCATTCTATTCGCCTATCATCTCCGACTGGCGCAATTTCGAGACCTGGGCGGAAGCCGGATCGCCGACAGCTATCGAAAAAGCCAATCGGGTATGGAAGGAGCGGCTGGCCTCCTATGAAGAGCCCTACATGGACCCGGCTATCCGCGAGGAACTCGACGCCTTCGTCGACAAACGTCGGTCCGAAGGCGGCGCGCCGACTGATTTTTGATCATCTGCATTGATTTGATGAACAGGCGACTCCCACTCCGTCGAGCTCCGCTCGACACCTCTCCCCCGATCGACGGGGTAGAGGAAGGGCGTGAGATTATTCCAGCCAGCGCCCTTCCTCGCTTTGCTTTCACGCCCCGCCCACTCGATTCAATCTCTTCAAAAACGGAACTATCTTCATGAAATCTCATGCAAAAGCGGTTGTCATCGGTGGCGGTGTCGTCGGCTGCTCGGTGCTTTATCATCTGGCCAAGGCCGGCTGGACCGACATCATGCTGATCGAGCGTTCGGAGCTCACCTCCGGTTCGTCCTGGCATGCGGCGGGCGGCTTCCATACGCTCAATGGCGATCCCAATGTCGCCAAGCTGCAGGCCTATACGGTGCAGCTTTACAGGGAGATCGAAGAGCTTTCCGGCCAGTCCTGCTCGCTGCACCTGACCGGCGGCGTGATGATGGCCGACACGCCGGAGCGCATGGACTTCCTGCGCCTTGCTCACGCCAAAGGCCGCTATCTCGGCATGGACACCGAGCTGATCACGCCGTCAGAGGCCAAGGCGATGTTCCCACTGATGGACGAGACCAATTTCGTCGGCGCCATGTGGGATCCGGTCGAGGGCCATCTCGATCCTTCCGGCACCACCCACGCCTACGCCAAGGCGGCCAGGAAGCTCGGCGCCGAAATCGTGCTGCGCAACCGCGTCGTCGAGCTGATGCAGGAGGTCGACGGCACCTGGAACGTCGTTACCGAGCAAGGCACGGTCAAGGCCGAGCATGTCGTCAACTGCGGCGGCCTGTGGGCGCGCGAGATCGGCCGCATGGTCGGCGTCGAGCTGCCGCTGCTGGCCATGGAGCATATGTACCTGTTGACCGAGCCGATGCCGGAGGTCGAGGAATTCAACAAGTCGACCGGCCGCGAGATGATCGGCGTTATGGACTTCAAGGGCGAGATCTACACCCGCCAGGAACGCAACGGCATCCTGCTCGGCACCTATGAAAAAGCCTGCAAGCCGTGGTCTCCGGTCAACACGCCGTGGGATTTCGGCCATGAATTGCTGCAGCCCGACATCGACCGCATCGCGCCGTCGCTGGAAATCGGCTTCAAGCATTTTCCCGGCATCGAGAAGGCCGGCATAAAGCAGATCATCAACGGTCCCTTCACCTTCGCGCTCGACGGCAATCCGCTGGTCGGCCCGGTGCAGGGCCTGACCAATTTCTGGTGCGCCTGCGCCGTCATGGCCGGTTTCTCACAAGGCGGCGGCGTCGGGTTGGCATTGTCGAACTGGATGGTCCATGGCGATCCCGGCTTCGACGTCTGGGGCATGGACGTCGCGCGCTTCGGCGAATGGGCGACGCTGCGCTACACCAATGCCAAGGTCCGCGAAAATTATTCGCGCCGTTTTTCCATCCGCTTTCCCAACGAGGAACTGCCGGCGGCACGCCCGGCCCAGACCACCCCGCTTTACGACACGATGCTGGCCAACAACGCCGTCATGGGCGACAGCTGGGGCCTCGAAACCCCGCTCTGGTTCGCCCCGAAAGGCACCGAGCCGAAGGACATCGTTTCGTTCCATCGCTCCAACGATTTCGGGCCGATCGGCGAGGAAGTGCGCGCCACCCGCGAGAAGGTCGGCGTCACCGAGATCGCCAACTTCGCCAAATACGAAGTCTCCGGGCCGGGATCGGAAGATTTCCTCAACCGGCTGATGACCAACCGCATGCCGAAGACCGGCCGCATTGTGCTGACCCCGATGCTGAACGAGTTCGGCAGGCTGATCGGCGATTTCACCATCGCCAAGGCGGGCGAAGAGCGCTTCATGATCTGGAGCTCGTCGGCGGCGCAGAAGTATCACATGCGCTGGTTCGAGAAGCACCTGCCGAAGGATGGTCCAGGGGCGTCACAGGTCCGCATTCACCGCTTTGACCAGACGCTGGTCGGCTTGTCGATCGCCGGGCCGAAATCACGCGACTTGCTGCAGAAACTGGTTGACGCCGACATCTCGACCAAGGCCTTCCGCTTCATGGACTTTCGCGAGATGGCGGTCGGCGGCGCGCCCTGCATGGTCAATCGCATCACCTATACCGGTGACCTCGGCTACGAGATCTGGATGGCGCCGGCCTACCAGCGTCTCGTCTACAAGGCGATCAAGGATGCCGGCGAAGAGTTTGGCCTGGTCGATTTCGGCATGCGCGCCCTGCTCTCGATGCGCCTGGAAAAGAATTTTCCGACCTGGTTCCGCGAACTGCGCCCGATCTACGGGCCGTTCGAGGGGGCGATGGACCGCTTCGTCAAGCTGGAGAAGAACGACTTCATCGGACGCGACGCGGCAGCCAGGGAGCAGGCAGAAGGGCCAAAACTGCGCCGTGTCTCCTTCATCGTCGATGCCGCAGACGCCGACGTCATGGGCGACGAACCAATCTGGGCCAAGGTCGGCGGCAAGGACTACGGCACGGTGGAAAAGCCGCACGGCTATGGTGCGGCGCGTTTCGATACGGACGGCAAGGAAGTGCGCGGCTCGAGCGCCGCGAAAGGCGCTTCGGCCGTGCGCGGCATCGTCGACGGCGACTGGCGCGTCGTCGGCTGGGTCACCTCCGGCGGCTATGCCCATTATATCAAGAAATCGATGGCGCAAGGCTATGTGCCGGCGGCCTTGGCCGCGGACGAGAGCGCCGGACTGTTCGAGATCGAGATCCTCGGAAGCCGACGACCAGCCCGCATCAATGTCGAGCCGCCTTTCGACCCGAGCGGCGAGAAGATGCGGGCCTGAAAGCATTGGACCCAAAGGCCCGCCCTCGGGCCTGACCCGCGCGGCCGATTGATATCGGGAGGATAGGAAAATGAGCGATCCGGGCGTCGAGCGACGGTTCGGTCGTCATCGCAGGATCGCGCCATTCGAGCCAGACGAAGCAGGCTCAATCGATGCGTTGCGCCTGAAGTCGCGGCAGAAGGCCGCTGAACTCAACCAGCATGTGCTTGGCTACGGCGCACTGGCGGAAGCCGAGTGGCACGCCGCCGGCATTGCTGCTCCCGACCTGCCCGCCATGCGCCAATACCGGCTCGACCGCATCCGCGCCGAGCTGAAGCGCCGCGGCTATGCGGGAGCCTTGCTCTACGATCCGATCAACATCCGCTATGCGACCGACTCGACCAACATGCAGCTCTGGGTCGCACACAATCCGACAAGACATTGCTTCGTTGCCACCGAAGGTCCGGTGGTGCTGTTCGACTATTTTTCCTGCGAGCACCTTTCCGACCACTCCGGCGTCGTCGACGAGGTTCGGCCGGCAGTGTCATGGATCTATCTCTACAGCGGCGAACTCACCGAGCAAAAAGTCCGCCGCTGGGCCGCCGGGATCGCCGATCTGGTCAAGCAGCATGGCGGCGGTATCGGCCGCATCGCCGTCGATCACATCAATCCCGAGGGCGTCGAAGCGCTCGCCCGCCTCGGCATCTCGATCGGCAATGGCGAAGCGCTGATGGAAAATGCACGCCTGATCAAATCGCCCGACGAAATCCTGGCCATGCGCCGGTCGATCGTCGCCTGCGAGGCGGCGATGGGCGAGATGGAAGCAGCATTGAGGCCAGGAATTTCCGAAAACGAACTGTGGGCCGAACTCCACCGCGGCAACATCGCGCGTGGCGGCGAATGGGTCGAAACCCGGCTGTTGACGTCCGGCCCGCGCACCAATCCCTGGTTCCAGGAATGCTCGTCGCGAACGATCGCAGCCGGCGATCTCGTCGCTTTCGATACCGATTTGATCGGCCCTTACGGTTTCTGCGCCGACCTGTCGCGCACCTGGCTCTGCGGCGACACCGAGCCATCCAACGAGCAACGCGAGCTGTTTCGCATCGCCGCCGATCAGATCGCCCACAACATCGGCCTGATGCAGCCGGGCACATCGTTCCGCGATCTTGTCGAACGCTCGGCGGTGCCGCCCGCAGATTGTTTCCCGGCGCGTTACGGCGTGCTCTATCACGGTGTCGGCCTGGCCGACGAATACCCGACGCTGCCGCATGCCATCGACTGGACCAACGACACGCCCGACGGCGTGCTTGTGTCGGGCATGGTGCTTTGCGTCGAGAGCTATATCGGCCGGCTTGGCGGACGCGAGGGCGTCAAGATCGAAGAGCAGATCCTGATCACCGAAACCGGCAACGAGCAGCTTTCGACCTATCCGCTCGACGAGCGGCTGCTCGGCGACTGATTTTTATGCGGTCGCCGCGACCGCCTCGCGCAGCGCCTCCACGATCTTTTCCGGTGTCGTTCTGGCAGTGATGAACGGCAGGCCCTTGCGCCGCGTTGTCCAGCCGACGACTGTGACCGCTTCCGCTGCCGGCTCGAAGCGCCGCGCATTGGCCCAGCTCTGGCAGTCGATGGCCGCGACATCGGCCTTGCCCTCGGCAATGGCGACGATCGAGGCGCGGTGGCCACCGCTTTCGCTGCGCTCGGAGAAGATGTCCAGGCTTTCGCCCAGCGCCTCCAGGTCACGCGCCGGCGCGATAATGCCCGACATGGAATCGAGGCTGTTGAAGGTAAAATGCTTGCCACGCAGGACATCGAGCGGGATGAGCGGACTGCCGTCGGACGGTGAGCCAACCGTTGGCGCTTCACCTGCACGCATCACCAGCGCGCTCGAATAGAGTTCACCCTGCCCGCCCTCGAACGCGTCGTAACGCGGCTGGCCGACCAGTTGAACATGCGTCGCCAGCCCGAGTTCCATCGGACCCCAGCAGGTCTGTGCGAACAGCAGCGCCGGATGCAGCCAGAGGCCGAAAAAATCCAACTCGTCCGGCGGCAGCGTCGCCGGATCGGGCGCCATGACCTTTCCGGCGGCGTCGCGGATGCCGCCTTCCACAGGCCGCAGATCGGCATTGACGCGAGCGATGGTCTGCGGCGCGTCGATGCCTTTTTGCCGGAAGGCATCACGCAGCCGCGCCCATTGGGCGTCGACCTCGCTCCGCATTTCAGACCAGTCGTACATCGGCAAGCCGGCAACGAAATCGCTCATGCCGGGACTTTGATCGATACGCTGAGAAAAATTGACGAGGCCATTGACGCGCACCTGGGCATCGCTGCCGGCAATACCCAAAAATTCATTCTTTCGGCGGCTCGGCCGGTACCGGCGCACTGCCAAGCCCATTGAGGCTGCGCGCCCTGACGCGCGGCTTGAACGCCCGGCCCGGTTCCGGCGTGCGCCGCAGCACCGGGTGGACGATCGGCTCCTTGGCCTTGAAGGCATATGCCTTGAGCAGCGCGAAATAGTTCGGATAGGCATAGCCATTGTTCATCCGCAGCCACTCGTCACGGCGCTCGCGAAACAGCTTCGGCAGCCGATACCAGGCCACCGTCGGGCTCTTGTGATGAACGAAATGCAGATTGTTGTTGAGGAACAGGAACGACAGCGGCGAACGTTCGACGATCACCGTACGGCCTTCCGGATGCTCCGACCACTGATGCTCGGCGAAGGTGCGGATCGAGATCAGCGACTGGCCCAGCCACACCGGCACCAGGATGTAGAGCCATAGCGGGATGCCGAAGCCGAACTGCACGACCGGCAGCACCACGGCGAGGCCGATGGCGTGCAGCAGCCATGCCTTGCGGATCACCTTGTCGCCGGCAAGCATCTGCCTGGCATCGTCGATGAAGAAGCCGGTGCACGACAGCCACGGGCCGAGAATGAGCCGGCCGATCATGGTGTTGTTGATCTTCAGCAGGAACTTCATCGCCGGCGGCAATTCGTCATGGTGCCACAGCGCCTTGTAGTAGCTTTCAGGATCGTCAAGCGGATCGGTCAGCCGTTCGTCGGCATGATGGCGCAGATGAATGGTCTTGAACCGCCGGAACGGCCAGACAAGACCAATCGGCAGGAAGACGAAAGCTTCGTTGAGCTGCGTATTGCGGGTTGGATGGCCGTGCAGGACTTCGTGCGCCAGCGAGGATTGCAGCGCCGCCATCAGGGCCAGGACGACGAGCGCCAGCAGCGGATAGGACGGCCACAGGAACAGGCCGGCTGCGAGCCAGGTGCCGTAGCAGAAAAACGCGAGGAAGACGGTCGGCCATTCGATGGCCGGTGCATTGCGTCGTCTGTTACTCCTGCTCGTCATGGATCGACCACTGCCCTTCCAGTCGCCGGAACCGTTTTGATTCCTGACAGCATTGTGTCAGGAGCGTCGTGATGCTGCAACGCGACAAAGCGCACAAAATGTTGCGATTGCGCATTTTCAGCCGCATGTGTTATCTATTGTAAACAGACTTGAGGATTCATTTACGCCCAAAGTGCCACGTTTGCGGGTTCGGCGAATTTTTTTTCTCCCAATGGCTGGAATGACGACATGGACAAACGCGACCTGTCGACGGTCTTTCGGGAGCGCCTGAAAATGCTCCTGACACGATCGGATCTGAACCAGTCCGCTTTCGCGACTGCGGTGGGCATCGACCGCTCGGCGCTTTCGCAGCTGCTGTCCGGCACCTCGACACGCCTGCCCCGCGCCGAAACGCTGCTCAACATCGCCGCCGAATTCAAAGTGTCGCTCGACTGGCTGCTCGGCCTCAGCCAGGACGAAGGCGTCACCGGTGAAATCCGCGAGAGCCTGGAGATCGAGGAAGCGCCTGACGGCTTCGACCGCACGCTGCTGGCCAGGTGGCATGCGGAGGCCGCCGGCACGAAAATCCGTTACGTGCCGGCCGGCATTCCCGATCTTCTGCGCACCGAAGCGCTCGTCGATTACGAGGCTGGTATCACCAACAAGAGCCGTGAGGCCCAGGCCGGCGAGACGCAGTACCGCATCGACTACAACCGGCGGCCGGAAACCGACATGGAAGTCTGCATGCCGCGCCACACGCTGGAGATCTTTGCGCGCGGCCTGGGCGTCTGGGACCGTTTCCCTGAGGCCGCCCGCCACCAGCAGCTTCTGCACATGGCGACGCTGCTCGACGACCTTTATCCCACCTTCCGCCTGTTTCTCTATGACGGGCGGATGCGGTATTCGATCCCCTACACCATCTTCGGGCCCTATCGCGCCGCCATCTACGTCGGCGACATGTATCTCGTGCTGAACGCGACCCAGCCGGTCCGCACGCTGACCAGCCATTTCGACAATCTGATCCGCGCCGCCAATATCAATGCGCACGAAGCAGCCAGCTTCACGCAAAGGCTGGCGGAAATGCGATTTTGACGGCTTGCGTCCTGCACCAACATTGACGCCATATAAAGATTTCTTTATATCCTTATCTCGACAAAGAATCCCGGAAGGCGTATTTCCAATGACCAATCCAATTGACGCGCTGCTTGCCGAAAAGGGCGTCCTGCTTGCCGATGGCGCCACCGGCACCAATCTGTTCGCCATGGGGCTCGAGGCCGGCGAGGCTCCAGAGTTGCTGAACGAAACGGCGCCGGACACCATCACCAGCCTGCACCAGAACTTCGTCGATGCCGGCGCCGACATCATTCTCACCAACTCCTTCGGCGGCACCCGCCACCGGCTGAAGCTGCATCATGCGCAAGACCGCGTGCATGCGCTGAACAAGCGCGCCGCCGAGATCGCCCGCGCTGTCGCCGATAAAGCAGGCCGCAAGGTCATCGTGGCGGGCTCGGTCGGCCCGACCGGCGAGTTGCTGGTGCCGCTCGGCGCCATGACCTATGACGAGGCGGTCGAGGCCTTTGCCGAACAGATCGAGGGCCTGAAGGCCGGCGGCGCCGAAGTCGCCTGGATCGAGACCATGTCGGCGCCGGACGAAATCCGCGCCGCAGCCGAAGCCGCGATCCGCGTCGGCCTGCCCTATACCTATACCGGCTCCTTCGACACCGCCGGCCGCACCATGATGGGGCTGTTGCCGAAGGACATCCATGGCGTCGCCGATGGGCTGCCGCAGGCGCCGCTCGGTGTCGGCGCCAATTGCGGCGTCGGCGCCTCCGACATCCTCGCTTCACTGCTCGACATGACCGAGGCGAAGCCGGAGGCGACGGTGATCGTCAAGGCCAATTGCGGCATTCCGGAATTCCGCGGAGCCGAAATCCATTATTCCGGCACCCCCGAACTGATGGCCGACTATGTCAGGCTGGCCGTCGATGCCGGCGCCAAAATCGTCGGTGGCTGCTGCGGCACCTCGTTCGCCCACCTCGCCGCCATGCGCAGGGCACTCGATGCGCACACAAGGTCGGATCGCCCGACCGTCGAAAAAATCGTCGAGCGCATCGGCCCGATGCGCAACAAGCAGGCGACGGTCAACACCGTCGAGACCAGCGAAGCCCGCCGCGAGCGCCGGCGCAGCCGCGCCTGACGCAATTGAAAAAGGCCGGCAAGGTTTTCCCTGCCGGCCTGCCTCACCGCCCATCGGTCGGTTTTCCGTATCAGAACGATCCCATCTGAGGAAAACCGGCCGTCACACCCACTACCGGTTACCGCCGAGCGCCGAGGCAAGGCGCACCAGCGAGAGGAACTCGGACCGGTACCCGAACGGGTCGGCTCCCCGGGCGGCAGTGGCAATCTCGATGATCTTGTCGTAGCCGAACTTCGCGGTCGCATCCTCGTCGCGCAGCTTCTGGCCAAAAGCTGCGACGGCAACGGAGAAGCGCTGGTCGATGCTGGCCTGGTCGAAATCAGCCACTTCGTTGGCCGATGTCACCGGCGTGGTGATCAGCTTCGAGGCATCCCCGTTCGGCAGCTTGTAGCGGATCTTGACGAAGGCATATTCGTCGGCATTGGCGACGCCGCCATTGCTCACGGACGCCTGGCCGTAGCGCAGCGGATCGATCTTCTGGCCGCCGCTGCCGTTCGGCGTGATCTCGTAGATCGCAGTGACCGAATGGCCAGAGCCGATCTCGCCGGCATCGACGCGGTCGTTGTTGAAATCCTCGCGATTCAAGGCGCGGGTCTCGTAGCCGATCAGCCGGTATTCCGAGACTTTTTGCGGGTTGAACTCGACCTGGATCTTCACGTCCTTGGCGATGGTGAACAATGTCGAGGACGCATCCTCGACCAGCACCTTCTCCGCCTCGGCCAAAGTGTCGATATAGGCGGCGGTGCCGTTGCCGTTCTGGGCGATGGCCTGCATCATCTGATCGTTCAGGTTGCCGCGGCCGAAACCGAACACCGACAGGAACACCCCGGTCTTGCGCTCCTTTTCGATCAACCGCTTCAGATCGTCGTCGTCGGTCTGGCCGACATTGAAGTCGCCGTCCGTCGCCAGCATCACGCGATTGATGCCGTCGTTGACGAAGGATTTCTGCGCCAGCCGATAAGCTTGCCTGATACCTGCCTCGCCGGCCGTGCTGCCGCCGGGCGCCAACGTGTCGATGGCATTGAGGATCTTGTCCTTCTCCGAAACCTTCGTCGGCTCCAGCACAGTGCCGGCATCGCCCGCATAGGTGACGATCGAGACGGTGTCGTCCGGCTTCAATTTGTTGACCAGAAGCCGGAAGGCCGACTGCAGGAGCGGCAGCTTGTCCTGCTCGTTCATCGAGCCCGACACGTCGATCAGGAAGACCAGGTTGGCCTTGGGCTGCTCGGCCGGCTTGGCGTCGAAACCCTTGATGGCGACATGCATCAGCCTGGTGTGCTCGTTCCACGGCGTCGGCATGACGCTGACGGTCGAGTTGAACGGCGTCGAGGCAACGTCCGGACCTTTCCAGTGATAGGGGAAGTAGTTGATCATCTCCTCGACGCGGACGGTGTCGGCCTGCGGCAAAGCACCTTCCCTGAGCGAGCGCCGCACGAAGGAATAGGAGGCCGTGTCGACATCGATCGAGAAGGTCGAGACCGGGTCTTCGAGCGCGACACGCACCGGATTGCTCTTGAAATCCTCGACGCGGTCGCGGTTTTGCTCTGGGAGCGGCATCTGGTCAGCTGGGGCGGTCGAAGGCTGAGCCATCAACTTGGATTCAGCGCCCTGCATGCGGCCAGCCTGCGTGGCTCCGTCGGCTTTCGGAGGAGAATTAGACATCATCACTCTGCCAGACGGCGCAGCTCCACCATCCTGTGCGAACTCACCTTTCGGCGCAGGTGCCGGCTCGGGCGCCGCATTGCGGGCCAGAGCGTCCTGCTGCGCCAACCCGCCGGCAGCCGATTGTGGCTTCGGCGGCGATGCCGGCGCGACAAGCGCCTCGGCTGCGACGCGGTTTTCGGCGTCGGCATCGGCTTTCTTCCGCTTGTCGGCCTCGGCTACGGTGAGCGGCCTCACCGTTGCCGGCGCTTTAGCCGCTGGTTTATCGGCCAGCGTTTCGGTGATCTTCTCGTTCCCACCGGAATAGAACGGCTGCTCCTGCAGCATATAGATCGTGGCGTATCCGGCGATCGGCAGGGCGACGAGCCCGGCAATGGCCGGCGTGGCGAAGAGTTTCTTTTGCATGATTTCGCTCCAGAGCTTTTGTGCTCGCTCTGTGAGACGAAGCCCTTTCGCCGATCCTTGGGCGGCAGGTGAAGTTTTTTCGCCCATGTCGTAGGCACGCATGGCCGCCCCTAAGGCACGCCCCTTCGCCGCGGTACCGGGCGGCGGTGCTGCGATGTCGCGCAGCCTGTTGAGTTCGTTGTCGTCGACCATGATCACACTTCCCCGGCTGAAAGCATGAGCGCCTTCAACCGTTTCTTCGCTTCATGGATGTGCCAGGAAACCGTCGTCTCCGAGATGCCCATCGCCTCGGAAGCGAGTGCGTGGCTCAACCCTTCGCCATAGACGAGCAGCACTGCATCGCGCTGCTTGTCCGGCAGCATCCGCACCGCCACCCAAAGCGCCTCGGCTGGATCTTCGGGCTCGGCCGGGGCCTCTCCCGAGATCAGCTCGTAAGCCCCATAGGCTTCGGTCTTGATCGCCTCGCGGACGCTCTTGCGCATCATGTCGCGTGCCCCATTCAGCGTCATGGTGTAGAGCCAGGTGGTGAAGGCGCCGCTGCCATGATAGTCGCGGATCGCCCGGCCGAGCCGGACGCAGACTTCCTGGGCGATATCCTCGGCATCGGCCTTTTTCCCGCACCAGCGATAGGCGGCGCGATAGACGAAGTCATAGTGCCTTTCGAGCAATTTGCCGAAAGCCCCCCTGTCACCGCCCTTCGCACGACCGATCAGCTCGGCGTCGGAGGCTTCGCTTTCATCCAGCATCATCGCCATCATTTGCCTGTTGGACGAAGGCTAATGGCGATTCCTTGGGATGATGGAAGGATTTTTTTGCAGGGCGGTCAGATGACCACCAGCGGGCTATCGGGGTCGCGATGCGGTGTTCAAGTTTCGTGCGGCATTCGGCGACGCTACAGGCCCGCGAACGCGACCATGTGAAAGGCTTGAACCTGTGGCGAATAGCGATAGGCCGCGCCGTAGGGACAGGCGTTGCGGTCGAGACAACCGCCGGTTCGGCAAGCCGCGCCGTTGTGCCCACGTACATGCGCCAGACATGTTCCATGCGCGAAACCATCCGCAGAATAGGCATCGACCGGACAGGATTTCAGGCAAGGTTTGTCGACACATGCATCGCAAAGGTGAACCACTTCGCGAGTTTCCCCAAACGCAATCTCGTCCTCGAACAGCAGCGCGCCGCGATAGGCGTGCCAGAGCCCGTATTGCGGATGCATGAGGATGCCGAGCGGCGACGGTTTCAGACCCTCCGCCTGCATCGCCCATTGCTGGAACGGCAGATACGGTCTGTCGGACGGCGAAACGGCGCGCGCGCCGAATGTCTTCGCCACTGCGCCGATCACTTCGCGCGACCATGCATCGAGCGGATCGGCAACAGTTTGCGATTGGCCTTCCCGCCAGCGCAGAAAATGCGGCCACAGCGCGGCGCCCGCCTGCCCCACCAGCAGGACGGATCTGGCGGCAGCGCCGGAGAGACCGGAGGGTGTTTCCTCACCGCCTGCAAAATTGAAGCCGCCGCGCAGGATGAGGCCGTGGGCGGAAAGCGCCGCCGCTGTATCTTCGACCATGCTGCGCTCAAGGATCATCCCTTCCTGTCCGGCTCGGAGAAGGCGCTCCGCCAGACTTCCTTGTGGATGATGTTGGCGACTTTAGCCCCGCCTGACTCGGGCTCCTTTCAAGTGAAGGCGTCGGCCATCGACGCCTTCTTGCTGGCGATGAAGTCCTTCAGCCCATCGTCGATGCCCTGATCGAGATGCGGCGCCTCGTAGCTTTCCAGCCAGCGGCGGGCGAGTTCGTTGGCGCGCTGCGGTGCCGACTTTTCGCCTTCGGCCAGCCACTGCTCGTAGGAATTGTTGTCGGCGATGCTGGAACGGTAGAAGGCGGTCTGGAAATTGGCCTGGGTGTGGTCACAGCCGAGATAGTGGCTGCCCGGGCCGACCTGGCGGATGGCATCCATCGCCTGGCCGTTCTCCGACAGGTCGACGCCTTCGGAGAACTTCTGGGTCATGCCGAGCTGGTCGATGTCCATCATGAACTTTTCGTAGCAGGAAGCGAGCCCGCCCTCGAGCCAGCCGGCCGAGTGCAGCACGAAATTGGTGCCGGCGAGGATCGTCGAGTTCAGCGTGTTGGCGCTCTCATAGGCTGCCTGCGCGTCCGGGATTTTGGAGGCGCAGAGCGAACCGCCGGTGCGGAACGGCAGGCCAAGCCGGCGCGCGAGCTGCGCCGCGCCATAGGAAACCAGTGACGGCTCCGGCGTGCCGAAGGTCGGCGCGCCAGACTGCATCGAGATCGACGAGGCGAAGGTGCCGAACAGCACCGGTGCGCCCGGCCGGATCAGCTGAGTGAACGACGCGCCAGCCAGCACTTCGGCCAGGACCTGGGTCAGCGTGCCAGCGACCGTCACCGGGCTCATTGCGCCGGCGAGGATGAACGGCGTGACGATACAGGCCTGGTTGTGGCGCGAATAGACTTTCAACGCCCCCAGCATGGTCTCGTCGAACACCATCGGCGAGTTGGCGTTGATCAGGCTGGTCAGCACCGTGTTGTTCTCGACGAAATCGTCGCCGAACACGATCTTGGCCATCGCAACCGTATCTTCGGCGCGCTCCGGCGCGGTGACCGAGCCCATGAACGGCTTGTCCGAATATTTGATGTGGCTGTAGATCATGTCGAGATGGCGCTTGTTGACCGGCACGTCGACCGGCTCGCAGACCGTGCCGCCCGAATGGTGGATCGACGGCGCCATATAGGCGAGCTTCACGAAATTCCGGAAATCATCGATCGTCGCATAGCGCCTGACGCCGTCGAGGTCGCGCACGAAGGGCGGGCCGTAGACCGGTGCGAAGACCGTGGCGTTGCCACCAATCTGCACCGAACGTTCGGCATTGCGGGCATGCTGGGTGTAGACGGACGGCGCGGTCTTTAGAAGTGAGCGGCAGAGCCCCTTCGGGAAGTGCACGCGCTCGCCCTTGACGTCCGCGCCGGCCTCTTTCCACAGCTGCAGCGCCTCGGCGTCGTCGCGAAAGATGATGCCGATCTCCTCGAGCACCGTGTCGGTGTTCTTCTCGATCAGCGCCAGCCCTTCCTCGTCCAGCACCTCATAGACGTTGATCTTGCGCTTGATGTAGGTGAGCTGGGTGCCGGGGCCGCCACCCGACCGCGCCGCCCGCCGGGCAGCGGCACCACCACTGGCGGCGCGCCCGCGCCGCGCGTTTGACGCTTCCTGGTCGACCGGCGCGTTCTCACTCATGATCGTTCTTCCCTGACTTTTGTTCTGGCACAATTATTACGGCCGCATATCGCGGCTTCTGGCCGGATCGTAGTCATGCACCCTATTCGAAACGGCCCGCCAGCGCCAACGCCTGTCGCAAAATCGACAAGAATTCCAATAGATTTGCAGTCGCTTTCCTTTTGCGGGAAGTCGCAAATCAGCTATGGACGCAAGCCTGTAGCGGGTTAGGTATTGACGTGATATCTGAGGCCCCGCAATTGCATCTGTGCGCAAGGAGCTGGATTAAAAATGGCCGACGACGAGATCATCCTTTCCGAGCTTTCCGACGACGAACTCGTGCAGCAGATGCACGACGACCTTTATGACGGG
>NZ_JBVVQR010000031.1:0-68894 GCF_055811535.1 Mesorhizobium sp. WSM4816
CACGATCGACCATCCGAATCATCTCCCTCTCTTCCTTACCCCCGGAATCATCAATCCGATTCTGTGCAAAGGCCTCCGTGTAGCAGGCAGGGCAATCGCATTTTTGATTCTTGCGAAGGTGGCCCCCACCCTAACCCTCCCCACAAGGGGCAGGGAACGCCGCGCGGCGGACACGCCAACGTCACCGCTGAATGCCACGCCAAATTTTTGCAGAACTTGACGCACACAACCAACTATCAGCGCCAGCGGAAGTCTCCCTCCCCCCTTGTGGGGCCTGTTTGGACCGGAGACATCGCGAACAGGTGTGCGAGGACATCGCGAACAGTTTGCCATCCTATCGAGCAAGGGCATTGAGGTCGATGGTCTCTATTTTCTGATGTCTGAACCAGGCGTCGAAGACGCCGTCGGCAGCGGTTGGGCGAAAGGCGACGGGCTTTCCGGCGAAGGCCCTGCACAGGCGCACGCTGTGGCCGAGAATGGAGACGAAGCCCATGCTGCTGAACGCGGCGGATGAGATCGTCCTTGGCATAGTCGAACGGCTCGACGAGGGTTTCGCGATACTGGCGCTGCGAGACGCGGTAGCGGTCGAGCGGCACGGCGCCGCCAAGCGCGTCGTGCGGACGCTCGGTGTTGTAGACGTGACGCCAGCGATCGAAGGCGTCCTGGGCCTTGGGGAGATCGGCAAAGGGCGGTCCCTGCAGCGCTTCGGCTTTGAGCGAGCGATGGAAGCGTTCGTCCTTGCCGAGCGTCTGCGGGTGGCAAGGCCTGGAATGGCTGACGGCGACGCCGGCCTCGATCAGCCAGACGGTGAGCAGCGTGAAATTGTTGCGGCCGCCGTCGCCCCACGACGGGCCGTTGTCGGTGGCGATACGCCACGGCAGGCCGTAGCGGCGGAAGGCGGCGATCAGCCGGGTCTTCACGGTTGCTGTGGTCTGGTCGGCGCAGGCCGACAGCGCGATCGAGAAGCGCGAATGGTCGTCGAGCACAGTGAGCGGATGCAGCCGGCCGCCACGCAAGGCGACGTGGCCCTTGAAGTCCATCTGCCACAGATCGTTGGGAGCTTCGTGCTCGAAGCGGATGAAGGGCTGGGCCCCGCCGCCCAGCGCGCCCAGCTCGATGCCGTTGCGGCGCAGGATGCCGGTCACCGTCGAGGCCGCGGGCGTGCCGATGCCGTCGCGGGCGATGACGCGCGCGATCTTGCGTCCACCCCAAGCCGGATGCGCCGCACGCACCGAAAGCGCAGCCGCTTCCACCTCCGGCGCGCACTGCGCCGGGCTCGATCGCGGCCGCCGCGACTGCTCGGCCAGTCCTGCCTCGCCCTCGCTCCAGTAGCGCAAAAGCAGCTTGTGGCCGCACGTCCGTCCGATGCCGAAGCGCCGACACAACGCGCTCACATTCGCCCCCTCCGCCGAGGCCAGCCTCACGAACTCCAACTTCTGCTTCATCGCACTTCTGTCCTTGAATGGCATCCCGAACCCCCTCGCGCACAATGCGCAAAACTGTTCGCGATGTCCTCGCACACCTGTTCGCGATGTCTCCGGTCCAAACAGGGCCTTGTGGGGAGGGTTAGGGGTGGGGGTACATCGTAGAGCGAAAGCCTCGGCTTTCCAGCTGCGATAGCCCTGGTGTAACAGAGGAGAGCAACCAAAGTCCTGCCAGGTCCGCCCTTCCCGACGCGTCATTCGTCGACCCAACGGAGCTTCCCATGCGCATTGCCGTTCTCGCCGATATCCACGGCAACATCCTCGCCCTGGACGCCGTGCTCGACGATCTGCGGCAGCGCGGTGGTGCTGACCTCATCGTCAATCTCGGCGATTGCGTCTCCGGCCCGCTCTGGCCGCGCGAAACCATGGAGCGGCTTGAAGCGCTCGCCCTGCCGACAGTTCGCGGCAACCACGACCGCCGCGTCGCCCGCGATACCGCGGATGAAGCCATGTGGCCGTCCGACCGCTATGCGCAGGAACGGCTGACATCGGTCCAGCGCGAGGCACTGTTGGCCTTGCCCCTCACGCTGGAGATCGCCCCAGCCGTGACCGCCTTTCATGCCCGACCCGACCATGACGAAAAATACCTTACCGATACGATGGCCGACGGCCGGCTGGCGCGCGCGCCGCTGGTCGCCATCAAGCGGCGGCTGGCCGCGCTCGATCCCGCTTGCCGCATCGTGCTGTGTGGCCACAGCCACCGCAGCGAACTGATCCGTATCCCCGACGGCCCGGTGGTCTTCAATCCGGGCAGCATCGGCTGCCCCGCTTATGGCGACGACACGCCACCGGCGCATGTCTCCGAGCAAGGCTCTCCGCATGCACGCTACGGCATCGTCGAATTGGGTGGGCCGGGCCGCTTCGAAGCCATCGCCGTCGACTATGACCATGAGGCGGCAGCGCGGCAGGCCGAACAGGCGGGACGGCCGGAATGGGCCTACGCGCTGCGCACCGGATTTATGTCCGGCATGAACGCGGTTACGCGTTCATGCCGTCCGGCTGAACGAGGCACGAGTTCATGCCGCCCGACTGAACGCAACGCGTTCATGTCCGACTGAACGCAACGCGTTCATGTCCGGCTGAACGCAACGCGTTCATGCCGCACGCTGAGCTTGCTCATGCCGTGGACCGAACACCATTCCCCAGCCGCATTTTCCGGCTTACATAGCGCCATGTCGTCGCTTATAAAATCGTCCTGGAATGCGGTGGCGATTCGGTGCCTGGCCGCGCCTTCGGAAATGCTTCTATCGCCCACGGCCAAAATGATGAGGCGCACAGTTACGCTCCGGACGACGCTGCTGATTGCCGCCCCTCTCCTGCTGACGGCGCTGCTGCCGGCCAGGGCCGAGGAGGCGCCTTTCGTCTCCATCGTGACCGACCTTGCTCCGGGCGATCTCCTGAACGTCCGCGCCTCGGCATCGGCGATGGGCAAGATCAAGGCTCGGCTGCCGAATGGCACGAGCGTCAACAATCTCGGCTGCAACGACGTCAATGGCTATCGTTGGTGCAAGGTCGCAGAAATTGACAACCCGCAACTGGCGGGATGGGCTCCCGCGCGCTACCTGAACCCCGAGAATCCGGCGGCAGTTGCCGAGGTGGATATCGAGGCGACCGGCGAAAGCACGGCCGTTGCAGCCGGCGACTCGAACCCGGCAACTGCAGATCAGCCGCCGCCGGACCTGACGGCGCGCCTGGATGCGACCGGTCGCGAACCCACGATGACTGCCGTTGAGGCAATCGGCAGGGCGGCCATCGAGGATGCTTACCGCCTGGCGCTTTTTGCCAGCGAAAATCCTTCGGCCGGCGAGACGCAGGCGCCCGCGGCAGCGGACAAGCCCATCCGCAATCGCGCCGCCAATGCGGCGCCTCCGGCCAACGCACAAACCGTTGCGCGGCTGCAGCCGCCAGGGCGGCCCGCGCCGGCGCTGGGTGCCCGCAACGAGATTCCTTGTGCGCGCCATGTCGGCCAGCCGATGACCAGTTGCAAGGCAGGCGTTGCCCACACGGGCGACAAAGCCGAGATCACCGTGACCTGGCCCGATGGCGGCACCCGGGTCATCAGATTCCAGGCCGGTCGGCCCGCCGGCTCGAACGCATCAGGCGAGTTCCGCTACACCCGCGAGGGCAGCCTGAACATCATCCGTGTCGGCGTTTCCGAACGCTTCGAGATCACGGATCAGTTGGCGCTGGGGGATTGGTGGCTAAGGGGAATTGGGCAGTAGGGCAGTAGGGCAATATGTTTAAAGGGCGCTCGAACCACTGCCCTACTGCCCTACTGCCCTACTGCCCTACTGCCCTACTGCCCTACTGCCCTACTGCCCTACTGCCCTACTGCCCTACACTCCGCATTTTAGGGGGTTACATCCGGCAAAACTCTTCCCTATAAGGCCCTCCTAGCCTGATACCAGAATCGCGAGCACAACCGGCCGGGTCTTCCCGTCCGGTTTTTCGTGCAAGCCGCCTGCCGAACGGACCCTCGATATGCCAAGACGCACCGACATCAAGTCGATCCTGATCATCGGGGCCGGCCCCATTGTCATCGGTCAGGCCTGCGAATTCGACTATTCCGGCACCCAGGCCTGCAAGGCGCTCAAGGAAGAGGGTTTTCGCGTCATCCTGGTCAATTCCAACCCGGCCACCATCATGACCGACCCGGAACTGGCCGACGCCACCTATATCGAGCCGATCACGCCGGAAGTGGTGGCCAAGATCATCGCCAAGGAGCGGCCGGACGCGCTGCTGCCGACCATGGGCGGCCAGACCGCGCTCAACACCGCCCTGTCGCTGCGCCGCATGGGCGTGCTCGAGCGCTACAATGTCGAGATGATCGGCGCCGACGCCACGGCAATAGACAAGGCCGAGGACCGGGCGCTGTTTCGCGAGGCGATGAAGAAGATCGGCCTGGAAACGCCAAAATCGATGCTGGCCAACGCCACCGACGTCAAGAATGCCGACCGCAAGACGCATGAGGCCGAACGCGCCGCGCTGAAGGCCGAGAAGCCCGAAAACCTCGACGCCGCGCTCGACGCGCTCGAAACGCGCTGGAACCTCGGCGAGGGCGACCGCAAGCAGCGCTACATCAGCCATGGCATGGCGATCGCCGCACAGGCGCTCGACCATGTCGGCCTGCCCGCCATCATCCGCCCGTCCTTCACCATGGGCGGCACCGGCGGCGGCATCGCCTACAACCGCGCCGAATTCTACGAGATCGTCCAGTCCGGCCTCGACGCCTCGCCGACCACCGAAGTGCTGATCGAGGAAAGCGTGCTCGGCTGGAAGGAGTACGAGATGGAGGTTGTCCGCGACAAGGCCGACAACTGCATCATCGTCTGCTCGATCGAAAACATCGACCCGATGGGCGTGCACACCGGCGACTCGATCACCGTCGCCCCTGCCCTGACCTTGACCGACAAAGAGTACCAGATGATGCGCAACGCCTCGATCGCGGTGCTGCGCGAGATCGGCGTCGAGACCGGCGGTTCCAACGTGCAGTTCGCCGTCAACCCGGCCGACGGGCGCCTGGTGGTGATCGAGATGAACCCGCGCGTCTCGCGCTCGTCGGCTCTCGCCTCCAAGGCGACCGGCTTTCCGATCGCCAAGATCGCGGCGAAGCTCGCCGTCGGCTACACGCTGGACGAGTTGGAGAACGACATCACCGGCGGCGCGACGCCGGCCTCGTTCGAGCCGTCGATCGATTACGTCGTCACCAAAATCCCGCGCTTTGCCTTCGAGAAATTCCCCGGCGCCGAGCCGGTGCTGACCACTGCGATGAAGTCGGTCGGCGAGGTCATGGCCATCGGCCGCACTTTTCAGGAATCGCTGCAGAAGGCGCTGCGCGGACTGGAAACCGGCCTCACCGGCCTCGACGAGATCGAGATCCCCGGCATCGGGCACGGCGCGGCCAGCCACGCCGACGACCGCAACGCCATCCGTGCTGCCCTCGGCACGCCGACGCCCGACCGGCTGCGCATGGTGGCGCAGGCGATCCGCATGGGCACCTCTCTGGAAGACGTGCACGCCATGTGCAAGATCGACCCGTGGTTCCTCGAACAGATCGCCGGCATCCTCAACATGGAAGCCCGCATTCGCGAGCACGGCATTCCCGAAGACGCCGCCAATCTGCGCATGCTGAAGGCGATGGGTTTCTCCGATGCCCGCCTCGCGTCCCTGGTCAGGAAAGACGTCGAAGAGGTTCAAAAGATACGCGAAAAGCTCGACGTTCATCCGGTTTACAAGCGCATCGATACTTGCGCCGCCGAGTTCGCCTCGCCGACCGCCTACATGTACTCGACCTATGAGGTGCCCTTCGCCGGCGCGCTCGCCAACGAGGCGCAAGTCTCGTCCCGGAAAAAAGTCGTCATCCTCGGCGGCGGCCCGAACCGCATCGGCCAGGGCATCGAGTTCGACTATTGCTGCTGCCACGCCGCCTTTGCGCTGCGCGACGCCGGCTTCGAGGCGATCATGGTCAACTGCAACCCGGAGACGGTGTCGACCGACTACGACACCTCGGACCGGCTCTATTTCGAGCCGCTGACGCCGGAGGACGTTTTGGAGATCCTGCGCGCCGAGCAGGCGTCGGGCGAGCTGGTCGGCGTCATCGTCCAATTCGGCGGCCAGACGCCGCTGAAGCTGGCGGATGCGCTGGAGAAGGCCGGCATCCCGATCCTCGGCACTTCGCCCGACATGATCGATCTCGCCGAAGACCGCGACCGCTTCCAGAAGTTGTTGCACAAGCTCGGCCTCAGCCAGCCGAAGAACGGCATCGCCTATTCGGTCGAGCAGGCCCGCCTCGTCGCCGGCGAGCTCGGCTTCCCGCTGGTGGTGCGCCCGTCCTATGTGCTCGGCGGCCGCGCCATGCAGATCATCCACGACGAAAGCATGCTGCAGTCCTACCTGCTCGACACCGTGCCCGGCCTGGTGCCGGAGGACATCAAGCAGAAATACCCCAATGACAAGACAGGCCAGATCAACACACTGCTGGGCAAGAACCCGCTGCTGTTCGACACCTATCTCTCGGGCGCCATCGAGGTCGATGTCGACTGCCTTTGCGACGGCAAGTCGACCTTCGTCTCCGGCATATTGGAACATATCGAGGAGGCCGGCATCCATTCGGGCGACAGCGCCTGCTCGCTGCCGGTGCACTCGCTGCCGTCGGAGCTCGTCGACGAATTGGAGCGCCAGACGGCCGCACTTGCCCGCGCGCTCAATGTCGGCGGCCTGATGAACGTGCAGTACGCGATCAAGGACGGCACCGTCTATGTGCTCGAGGTCAACCCGCGCGCGTCGCGCACCGTGCCCTTCGTCGCCAAGACCATCGGCCGCCCCATCGCGAAAATTGCCGCCCGCATCATGGCCGGCGAGAGCTTGGAAGACGCCTTCGCCCATTACGGCGCCATGCCCGACCCCAGAAATCCCGGCCATATCGCGGTCAAGGAAGCGGTGTTCCCCTTCGCCCGTTTCCCCGGCGTCGACATCCTGCTCGGGCCGGAAATGCGCTCGACCGGCGAGGTCATGGGCCTCGACCGCGACTTCGCGCTGGCTTTCGCCAAGAGCCAGTTGGGAGCGGGTGTTGATCTCCCCCGCGCCGGCACGCTGTTCGTTTCGGTGCGCGACGAGGACAAGAAGGGCATATTGGCGGCGGTCAAGCGCCTCGCCGGCCAAGGTTTTAAAGTAATGGCCACCTCGGGCACCGCCCGCTTCCTCGCCGAGAACGGCGTCGCCGCCGAGAAAATAAACAAGGTGCTGGAAGGCCGCCCGCACATCGAGGACGCCATCCGCAACCGCCAGGTGCAGATCGTCTTCAACACCACGGACGGCCAGAAGGCGGTGTCGGACTCAAAATCGCTGCGCCGCGCCACGCTGATGCAGAAGGTGCCGTATTACACGACGCTCTCGGGTGCTGCGGCAGTGGCGGAGGCGATCGCGGCGCTGCGGGCGGGGAACCTGGAAGTGCGCCCGCTGCAGGAGTATTTTGCCTAGGCGATTAGCTGATCTTCCCCCCAAGTGAGGGAGATGGCCGGCAGGCCAGAGGGGGGCGCTGTCCCGCCAACGCTACAGCACCCTGATCCGTCCAGAGCACGCTGTGCCGAGCCCCGCCTCAGTTAAGAAACCCAATGAACCGTCCGGCGAAAAGCACGGACGTCCACAGCACCAACGACAGCACCGCCAGCACAGGAGCGACCCCGCCGGCCGGCTCGTCACCGCCTTTTGCGTGGCGCATGAAGGTGAGAAAATTGGCGACGGCGAGGAGTATGAGCGTCATCTTGGTGAGAAAAATCGGCATCGCCGCATACTCCCTCGCCCTGACTGAAAAGAGCAGCGACCCGGTGACAAGCGCGCCGGCGAACGCGGTAAATGCGGTGCGGCGCAGCAGCGTGACGAACGGCACGTACTGCAGCGAGCGGAAGGCGCCGAGGATTCGGAGGTCCATGAGCCAGATGCTGGTCAGCAGCGCGCCGATCGACATGATGTGCAGCGCATTGACTATGGGATAGGCGACGAAGGAGGCCTTCAGCCCCCTTACGATGGCGAGTTGCTCGATGCCGGCGAGGAACTCGTCCATTCAAGCCGGCGGCACGCGGTCGGGGTAGACATCATAAGCCTTACCGTTGACGATGACGCGGGCTGCTTTCATCCACTTCTCGGTCTCGTCGCGCGAGCGGTGGCCGATCGCGGTCACCTCGTCGCCGACCTTGGCGACCTCCTCGGTGAAGCCGGCGGCAATGGTACGGGACGGCGGCGCCAAATCCACCCGCCAGGCCTCGCCCTCTGCGTCGACATCCAATGTGGCGTGCGGATTGCCGATATAGATGGCTGTGATCTTGCCCCGGAGCTCAAAAAACCCATCCTGGGTCCACGACCAGCCGTGATGGGCGTAAGCTGCGGTGCCAGCGGCAAGGATCACTGCCGCTGCCAGCGTGACGCTCCGAATCCCGTTGAAAGGTGACTGCATCGCTCGCCTCCTCGGCTCATCCCGCAAATCGAGAGTAGGTCACGGCGCGGCAACGTCAAATCACATCGATGCGAAGGCTCTGGCACGGCGAGAAGATCGGTGCGAACATCGTCGGCGACGGCCGTTATGGACAGTTCGCCTAGTCACCGCCCGATCGATCGCCGGCGGCGGATGAGGGGCGGCACCAACATCGACAATTGGCTGGTCGAGCGCCAGCTCCCGAAGCGTTTGCCCTGCGGAATGAACGGTCCGGTCTTGCTTATGACATCCATGCACGCCATGTTCGGCCCCTACCGCCGCTCTTCTTCTCCACCGGATGAAGGTCGGAGACTCAACCTGAACGAGGCAGATTATGAGCAGTATGAGAGACCGTCAGGAAGGCTTCGAAAAGAAGTTTGCGATGGACGAGGACACGAAGTTCAGGGCCATGGCGCGCCGCAACAAGCTGCTCGGCCTATGGGCCGCCGAAAAGCTCGGCAAGTCAGGCGAGGACGCCGACGCCTATGCGAAAGAGGTGGTGCGCGCAGACTTCGAAGAGGCCGGGGACGACGACGTATTGCGCAAAATACGCGCCGATTTCGACGCGGCGGGCGTCGCCCAGACGGATGTTCAGATTCGCGGCGTCATGAACGACCTGCTGGCGACGGCGGTCGAGCAGATCAAAAACAGCTGAGAGAGCGCCAACTTTAAGCGCGACGTGACGCGCTTTAAGTTCTCGTTTATGCGTTTCCCAAAACCGCTGCGCATCTCGGGTCAGGCCCAGGGTCAGGCCCGAGGGCATGCGTTTGGGTGACGACATGCATTAGTTAGCTGTGGGCTGCCACCAGATCCTTTAGGCGCTCTTCGTGCATCCGCAGCGTCGGTAGCGTCTTCTTGGCGAATTCCTTCAGCGCCGGGTCTTCACCCGACTGCGCATAGGTTGAAAACAGCGCTAGCGCCTGCTTGTGCGCCTCGGTCTGCAGGAGGATGAATTTCGCCTGGAATTCATCGCCATCAAGGTTCTTGAGCTGGTCCAGCATCGCCTGGTCTTTCGGCAGCAAAGCCGGGCCGCTCGCTGTCACCGAGGCCGTGATCTGGCTCTGTTCGAGAGCTGCCTTGAAATCCTCGCCAGCCTTGGTGTGATCCCTGACCATCAGCGAGGCGAAATCCTTCACATCGGCGGCGACATTCTTTTGTTCGGCCAGCTTGCTGCTTTCAATCTCGAACCGGTTGGCGCTGGGGACGGTTCTGGAGAAGGTCTCGGTGTCGATCTTGGTTTGGCCGACAGCAGGTATATCGGCCGGCGTGGCGGATTGGGCTAGGGCCGCCGGCGCGCCGGCAAGCAAGGCGACCATGGCAAGCGTGAGATTTGTTTTCACAGGAAATCTCCGAGTTTGTGATCCTCGGAGAGTCCAACGCGACACCAGCGGCGAAGTTGCGCCTTCCTTCTCTCCTTTGTGGGAGAAGGTGGCCGAGCGAAGCTCGGTCGGATGAGGGGTGTTCCAGCTTGGCGGTACACTTGATGGAGCAGCCATCAGCGCAGAGACGGTGCACATTTGCCAACGCCTCATTTCTTCCAGCACCCCTCATCCGTCTCGGCGCTACGCGCCGATCCACCTTCTCCCACAAGGGGACAAGGGGAGAAGGCAAGGACCCACTCAGTGGCAGCACGCGCCGTTATATTGCAACTGCTCGTCCCAGGTCGGCCGGCCCTCCGGTGTGAAATCCATCAGGTTCCACAAGGGCTCGCAAGTGCCGATGGCGCGCGGGTCCTGACCGGGTTCGGACGGCGCGAAGCCAAGCTCCGAGCTCCAGAAATGCCGGATGCCGTCGGCGTCGCGATGGAATACCGAAAGCATCGGCAACTGCGCGCCGTCGTCGGCCTCGGCGTGGTAGTCGCGCTTGAAGCTGTTGCCGGCCGACGAGAGCAGCCGCATGTTCGTCCAGCCGCGATCGCGGCCAAGCGTGATCAGGTTTTCAAGCGCGGTCTTGCCCACAACCGCGAAATTGAAGCCGGCGGCCTCGAGATGGCCGATGGCGCCGTCGAACTGGTCGAGCAGCGCCGTGCAGGACGGGCATGGCTGGTCGGCCCGCGCGAGCTTGGCCGTGCCGCCGCTTGTCGCCACGTCGCGCGTCTCCTGCGGGTGGCGCGGAAACATCATCGAGTAGACGATCAGCGTGTCCTTGCCGGGTGAAAACAGCTCCGACAGTTTTATGCGGGCCGGCTTGCCGTCGGCGCCAAGCCCGTCGAACACATAATCCTGAGGCACCAGCCCGCCCGGCGGCAGTGCACGGCGGGCGACGGCCACATCCTCCATGGCGCGGCGCAGCTCGATTTCCTTTTGCAGCAGAGTTTCGCGGGCGGCGCGATATTCAGCGGATTCGTTGGGAAAGGTGATCATCGTCATCTCCATCAGCCGTGCTTGTGGCGGCGCGCGCCCTATGCGGCAGCGCACCTTGCCTCTCAAGGACGCATCGCGAAGCAGGGTTCCGACATTTTGCGCGCCTAACTCGGCGATAAGGCCTTAACGGCTCCGTCTTAGCCAGCGACAGAGACTACTGCGGCGGCACTGGGCAGCTCGTATCGCCCTCCTGGCAGTTGAGATAGCCCTGAAAATCCTTCAGCCTGATGTTGGTGAGGCTCGCCTTGCAGCCGGCTATGACCATCGGATACATGCTGCCTGCCATATCGGTCGGGCCGCCCTGGAAAGCGCATTCGGCATCGCGAAAGGCGACCCAGGCGCGCTGCGCGCCGACCAGCAGCTTGTTCGTCGCCGCGTCGTCCTTCAGCCTGCCCTCGATCTGCCTGTAGGCGTGGTTGAGCTTCTTGTCGGCTTCGGTGAACGACTTGCCGGCGCATTCGTTCATGGTCGCCTGGTCCTGTGCGTCGGCGCAATCGTCGGCGCGCGCGATGCCCGCAAGAAGCGGAAGGGCGAGGATCACCAGACCGGTTTTGGCCAAACTGGTTTTGAAAAGTAAAAGCCGCATCGTGTTTCTCCGGTTTCGGTCGAGACCCCGCCCGCGGCACGAAAGCCGCAGGATCGCAGCTTAACTTCTGAACGGTTGCCGGCAAGATGCAGCCTGCCGCCTTGGTGGACACTTCGTTTCCGCACAATGCTCGCTGATCGGCTTCGCCAACCGCTCCTCACCCCGCCCAGTCGACTTCGAACATCCCCAGCCGCTCGTAAAGCCTGACCGCGGCAGCATTCTCAACCGTGTTGGTTTTGAGATCGACATGCGCAGCGCCGCGTGCGTGAAAGGTGGTGAAGACGTGCCACATCAGCGCTTCGGCAATGCCTCGGCCGCGCGCCTCGGGGTGGACGGCAAGGTCTTTCACGAACGCCCTCGTCCAGCACAGTGCCGCGCCTGCCAGCCGACCCTTGCTGTCGATGACCAGGAAACACAATGTAGGGTCGAATTCCGCGTCGCTTGAAATACGCGGCCACCATTCGTCGAACGGCCCGTCGGCGCCATCGTCGAAGACGGTGGTCAGCAGCGTATGCAAAGCCAGCGCGTCGGCGGCCTCAAAACCGCGCATGACGAAACCTTCCCGCCAGCGCGGCGGGGCGAGCGTGTCGTCGAGGATCTTGCGCAGCCTTATGTCGTTCGGCGCCGGCGGGCGCGGCTCAGGCATGGCGTTCAGGCGTCGGGCTGCAGGCGACGCCGACTGCGGTCGCGGCCCAGGCCGGTTTGTTCCAGCATGCCCTTGCGCTTGGCGTCGTAATAATAGCCGCTCTGGTAGAGCCGATCGGCGCGCTTGGCGTTGCCGCCGGCCACCAGCCAGGCGCCACGCAGATATTTCACAGCATATTTCAGATTGGTCTCGGCGTCGAACAACCCGCTCGCCGGCCCGTCATAGCCCATGCCGCGCGCCGTCGCATGCTTGATCTGCATCAGCCCCCAGTGGCCGCGATTGTAGGCCTTGGGATTGAAGGTGCTCTCGCGCTTAACGACGCGGCGCACCAGATCGACCGGAACCTGATAGAGGACGGCATATTTCTCGATCAGCCGCTCGATCTCGCCGCGCGGTCCCGCGGAATACTGTTTGGCAGGGCTGGTCGAAAGCAGGGCGGACGGATTCTCAGGCAGGGTGTAGGCGACCTGCTGGACGCCTGGCATCGTCTTGCCTGTCTCGCCGGTGACCGGCATCGCAACGGCGGCGGTCGCATAGACAGGCGCTGTGCCGGCTGGCGCGGCATCGGCCGTCATGACTGAAGGTGCAGTTGCGGCCAACGGGGTCGGGCCGGCAAAGGCCGCTGGCTGGGCGGGGGTCGCGGCGGGGTCGACGGCCAGCGCCGCGGTCTGGACAGGCGTGACGCCGGACGATTCCGGCAGCACCGAAACCGTGTCGGGCAGCGCCAGCGCATAGCCGGCGTCGCTACCAGCTGCGGCGGTTTCAGTCAGGGAAGGCACGGCCTTGGTCTGCGCGGTCGAAGTGCAGCCGCTGAGACCGGCCGCAGCGAGCATCACGCCGATCGCGGAAAAGATGATTTTTGCTGGCAAGCCGCGCTCGGGTCCGGTTCGTCTGTTAAGAAGTCCTTACACCAGCGGCTTTCCCCCGGCAATCCGCAGCCAGTTGGGATTTCCAATGGTTTTCGGGTGGCAACAGACCCCTGAGAATGCGATATCTCGTTCTCGATATGTACTGGATTGCCGTTCGTTCCCAGGGAAAGGAGCACATCATGGAAGACACCTCTCAAGCCATCGCCGGCCACGCCGTCTTCGAAACCGTGATCGGCTTCATCGGCATCGCCTGGAGCGAGGCCGGGCTGACGAGGCTTTGCCTGCCCCAGCGCAGCCGCGACGCCGTGGAACGGCGGTTGCTGCGCCATGCCGGCAACGCCGCTTCGAGCGCCCGACCGCAATGGGTTGCCGAGCTGATCGCGTCGATAAAGGCCTATGCCGCCGGCGAGGACGTGGATTTCTCCGGTGTGCCGGTCGATCTCACCGGTGTCGACGATTTCCGCCTCGCAACCTACGACGCGGCGCGCAAGCTCGCCTATGGCGAGACCACCACCTATGGCGAACTGGCCAGGCGCGCCGGCCATGCCGGGCTGGCGCGAGAGACGGGCGCCGCGCTCGGCGCCAACCCGGTGCCGCTGGTCATCCCTTGCCACCGCATTCTTGCCGCCGGCGGCAAGATCGGCGGTTTTTCAGCGCCAGGCGGCTCGACCACCAAGGAGAAGATGTTGACGATCGAAGGCGTGCGCGTCGGTCCGCCGCCGCCGGCGCAGGTCTCTTTTGGATTTTGAGGCCGGCATTGCTAGTCCGGAAAGATGCGCCGGCGGAAATGCCGGTCTGTTTCCACGCGCTTGCACTTGTAGACGATGCAGGAGTTGGTATCGGCGCTCGGCACCGAAGCGCGTGCCCTGACCTCGCCCATGTTGCAGAAACTCTGGCTCCGCACATAACGGTCGTAGAGCGGCAGCCCCGGCGTGCGCGTCGACTGATAACGCAGGATGACGGCGCCTTCCCGTGCGATCGTCGCGCGCACCGTGCCACAGCTCATTCGGCTCGGGTCATAGCGCGAGATCGCCTGCGCCTCGGCGGCGACCAGCGTCAGGCAGGCGGCAAACAGGACAGTTTTCATGGTCCTCTCCCCAAACAGGACCGGACGCTCGGAGGCGGCACGATCCCTTCCCCGCAGCGTGCGATAGGCCATGCGACCCGGCGCAACGCCCGACGCTGCAACGCTTTCACGCGATTGGGGCGGCCATTGGGCAGCGCCGCATCAACGCCTTTTTTCGTGCAGTCTTGTTTTTTGCGGAGAAGCGGACTATATGAGGTCCATTGATATTTCGGCCGATCGATCCGGGCCTCGCGATATTCGCGTTTGCTGACGTCTATCCCCAAAATCTCGATACAAACCGGCTGGACTTCGGTTCAGTCAAGCTAAAGCAAACGTATAAGGACTATCGAAATGGCAACAGGTACGGTCAAGTGGTTTAATTCCACCAAGGGTTTCGGCTTCATCCAGCCTGACAGCGGCGGCGCGGACGTTTTCGTCCACATCTCTGCAGTCGAGCGCGCTGGGCTGTCGACCCTGGTCGAAGGCCAGAAGATCAACTTCGAGATCGAGCAAGACCGCCGCACTGGCAAGTCGTCCGCTGGATCTCTGAGCAAGGCAGCCTGATTTTGCGAATGGCGCGCGCCGGGCGATAGCTCGGGGCGCGCGGCAAGTCACGGATGTACTGACGGTCGCGCGAGAAGCGCGCCGGAGCGGAAAGAACCCGACAAGCCGAAGCAGCAGATTGCTGCCGGCCCGGCCAAAGCGCTCCCGATCAGGCTACCAAGCATGGGAAGGCGGGATTTTGTCCCGCCTTTTTGCTGTCCGGATTTCCGGATGAAACAGCTACCTTGGCCTTATTGTGCCAATCATGGTATTTTTAGGCGATGAGCAAGCTTGAACAGATTGAGAAATCCGTCGCCGAACTGAGCCCTGAGGAACTGAAGGCATTTGCCGCCTGGTTCGAGGCACTGAAAGCGGAGATGTGGGATCGGCAGATCGAAGCCGACGCCAAGGCTGGCAGGCTGGATAAACTTGCCGAGCAGGCCTTGGCCGACCATCGCGCCGGCCGGACCCGGTCTTTGTGAATCATGTCGCCACTCCCTTATTCTGGGAGGGTTATGCAAAACTGCCCTCGTCGATCAGAGCAAAGGCGGACAAACGTTTCGCCAAGCTGCGTTCTGATCCGTTTCACCCGTCGCTGCATTTTAAACAGGTCGGACGCTATTGGTCGGCGCGGGTTGCTCTCAACTACCGCGCCGTAGCTGTCCGTGACCACGATGACGTTGTCTGGTTTTGGATCGGCACCCACTCCGAATATGACCGCCTCCTGAAGTAGCCGTAAGGACAGAACTACCCCAGCCACTCCATCGGCACATGCCCAGGATCAGTCTCGACCCGTTTCAGCCAGGCCGCCACCGCCGGGTAGGCGTCGAGCTGAAAACCGCCCATCTCGGCCGTATGCGTATAGGCGTAGAGCGCGATGTCGGCGACGCTCAAGGCCTCGCCGGCAAAGAACGCACTGCCCGCCAGATGCTTGTGCATCACGCCGAGCGCCTTGTTGCCGCGCTCCAGCGTCAGCGCCAGCCGTTCCGGTGTCGCGTCCCTGGCCCGTTCGGGAAAGGTCAGCAGCGCCTTGCGCACCGCGATATAGGGTTCGTGGCTGTACTGCTCGAAGAACAGCCATTGATAGGCCAGAGCCCGCTCGTATTTGTCGGCCGGCAGCAACCGCGTGCCTTCGGCGAGATAGAGCAGAATGGCGTTGGATTCGGCAAGCCGCCGGCCGTCGTCGAACTCGAGCAGCGGCACCATGGCGTTCGGGTTCTTGGCGACATAGTCCGGCTTGCGCGTGTCGCCGGTGTGCGAGCTGACCTCGACATTGGTGAAAGCGATGCCGAGCTTGGCCATCAACAGGCGCGGCTTATAGCAATTGCCGCTGTCGATCATTCCATAGAGTATGGTCATTGGTGCTCCCATCGCCGCTCCCCTCGGCGGAGCCGCCTTTAGCGGCAATTATCCTGGCAGCGACGGCTTCATCCAGTGATTTGTTTTGGCGCAACCATCAACGCCGCTGATAGATCACCCAAACAACGGCACGACGTTGTTGGCCATGCCAAGCAGCCTGTCGATGGGCAGCGGCTCCTCGTCGAAGACCGTGCCGGCCAGCGCCGGCCGGGCAAGGTAAAATCCCTGCATCAGGTCAACGCCGCCGTCCAGCGCGACGCGCAGATGCGTGGCTTGCTCGATGCCTTCGACCAGCACTTTGGCGCCGCGGTCATGCAGCGCCGAGACCAGCGGCCGGAAAAACCGTTCGGCGGCGGCATGGCGGCAGAATTCCGCGAACCAGGTGCCGTCGATCTTGACGATGTCGGGCTGGACAAGAGCGACCCGTTCTTCCGTCGAATGCCCGGTGCCGAAATCGTCGATGGCGATACGGATGCCGTCACGCCGCATCTCGCGTGCCAGGCTGACGAGCACCTTGTCTTCAGCCGCCTGCTCGGTGATCTCGCAGACCAGCATGCCGGGGTGCAGGTCGAACTCGGCGAGACGCCTGGTCATCAGCCTGATTTCTGCCAGCGCTCGCCCGGGGTCATCATTGATCAGCGGATTGTAGTTGAAGAACAGGTCGAGCCCGCCGACACCGATGTTGCGGAAATTCCTGAGATGCAGCACCCGGCACATCGTCTCGACGAACAGGCGATCCGCCACGGGGATGCCCTCGAAGAATACGCGCGGCGCGACCGGCCTGCCGGCGCGGTGCGGCTCGATCAGGCCTTCGACGGCGACGGCCTTCAAAAACCTGCCGCGCGGCGCAAAGATCGGCTGGTAGGCGCTCCTCAGCCGGAACGCGCCATAGACGCCATATTCGATCCCGACTTCGTCGGCAAAGATTGCCTCGCCGACATTGCGCCGCCTGTCGGGCCGCCCGGTCATGGCACCACCTTGCGCCCGAAAGCCCGTTTCGGCCGCGGCGAAGGCGAGACGGTCGCAGGCGCCGCGCCTGCGTCAGGCGCCGTCACCGGCATCTGCCTTTCCTTGCCGAAGACTTGGCTTTCGTTGCCGAAGACGTGAAAGCTGGTCGGTGCAAGCTCCGGGCGCGCCAGCGCGAATCCCTGCACCATCGAAGCTCCCGATTTCTCGGCCAGTTCAAGCTGCCAGCCCTCCTCGATGCCCTCGAACACGGTGCGGATGCCTTGCTGTTCGAAACTTGCCACCATGGCGGTCAGCAGCGCGAAGCCCGCGCCGGACTCCATCAGTTGCATGATCCAGTGGGCATCGAATTTGACGATGTCAGGCCTGAGTTCCTTGATCCGGTTGATGTCGGACTCTTCGGCGCCGTAGTCGTCGACGGCGATGCGAAACCCGTTGGCCCTGAGCGCCTCGACGAAATTGTAGAGCGTTTCCTGCGACGCCGACTTTTGCTCGGTCACCTCGCAGACGACGCGGTTCGCATCGATCCCGGCCTCATGCAGCACCAGCCGCATGTCGCGCAGCGCACTGTCGGCGATGCTGCGATCGGTGAACACCGACGGATCGAAGTTGATGAAAATGAATGCCTCCTGCGGCAGGCAGGCGCCGGCGTTCAAAAGGTGCAGCGTCCTTGTCAGCGCCTCGATATGCAGGCGGTCGACCGTCGGACAGGCGTTGAAAAAACTCACCGGCGTCTGCGGCTCGTCGTCGCGGAACGGCCGGATCAGGCCCTCGAATCCGGTGATGGACAATTTGCCGTTGCTGAAGGCAAAAATCGGCTGGAAGGCGCTTTGCAGCGTATAATTGCCCCAGACACCGCTGGCGGTGCCGTCGTCGTGACGGACGATATGGGCAAGCCCGATGCTGCGCGACACGGTTCCTCCCGTTGCGAGACTGGTGGAATGGGTCGTGATCCAGCCACCCCGGGTTTTACCGCGTGTAAGTGAATTTATTGTTGCCGGATTTGCCGGGGGATTTGAGGTCTGGCTCATCCGACAATGCTTGCGCTTGGCGGGATGATGCGACATGAGAGACGCCGCGGTCGGACGCACCGCCAAGCCTACAAGGAGACAACGCCGTCATGGCCTTTCTTGCCGACGCCCTTTCCCGCGTAAAGCCTTCCGCGACCATCGCAGTGACGCAGAAAGCGCGCGAGCTGAAAAACGCCGGCCGTGACGTGATCGGGCTGGGTGCCGGCGAACCGGACTTCGACACGCCGGACAATATCAAGAACGCTGCGATCGAGGCCATCCACCGCGGCGAAACGAAATATCCTCCAGTTTCCGGCATCGTGCCGCTGCGCGAGGCAATCGCCCAAAAATTCAAGCGAGAGAACAATCTCGATTATCGGCCGGAGCAGACCATCGTCGGCACCGGCGGCAAGCAGATCCTGTTCAATGCCTTCATGGCGACGCTGAACCCCGGCGACGAGGTCATCATTCCCAGGCCGTACTGGGTCAGCTATCCCGAGATGGTAGCGATCTGCGGCGGCACCCCGGCATTTGCCGACACCTCCATCGACAACGGCTTCAAGCTGACGGCGGCGGCGTTGCAAAAGGCGATCACGCCGCGCACCAAATGGCTGTTGATGAACTCACCGTCGAACCCGTCGGGCGCCGCCTACAGCGAGGCTGAGTTGCGCGCTCTGGCCGACGTGCTGCTCGAACACCCCAATGTCTGGGTGCTGACCGACGACATGTACGAGCACCTGATCTACGGCGATTTCGTCTTCACGACCATCGCCGAGGTCGAGCCGAAGCTTTATGAGCGCACCCTGACCATGAACGGCGTGTCGAAGGCCTATGCAATGACTGGCTGGCGCATCGGCTACGCGGCCGGGCCGCTGGCGCTGATCAAGGCGATGGATATGATCCAGGGCCAGCAGACCTCCGGCGCCTGCACCATTGCCCAGTGGGCATCGGTCGAGGCGCTGAACGGTCCGCAGGATTTCATTGCGAAAAACAAGGCGATTTTCCAGGCTCGGCGCGATCTTGTCGTGTCGATGCTCAATCAGGCGCGCGGCATCACATGTCCGTCTCCCGAAGGGGCTTTCTACGTCTATCCGTCCTGTTCCCAGTTGATCGGCAAGAAGACCAAAGCCGGCAAGCTGATCGACAGCGACGAAGCCTTCTGCTCGGAACTGCTCGAGGCCGAGGGCGTGGCGGTCGTGTTCGGTTCGGCATTCGGCCTCGGCCCGAACTTCCGCATCTCCTATGCCACGTCAGAGGCGTTGCTCGAAGAGGCCTGCGCCCGCATCCAGCGCTTCACCGCCTCGCTGACCTGATCAAGCGCATATCGAACACCAAACCCGGCTCGCAATCGGGTTTTGGCGGTAGGCGCCAGCCTCATCCCTGGCGACTGTGATTGGTTTCGCGCGCCGAACGAGCCTCGGCCGGCGCCAGAATGGCGGCCAGAAGCCCGGCCGTGATGAACGAAACGATGGCGGCCGTCAGCATCGCCGCATGGAAGCCCCCGGCATAGGCGGCTGCGAACAGATCGCGCAGGCCGTCCTTGCCCATCGCCGCATCGGCTGCGAAATGGTGCCTTGAAACCGCGGCGCGGGCCACCGCTCCGGCATTGGCGACACCGGCATTTTCAAGATGCGCCGTCAGCAGGGCTGTTGCCCGCATGCTCATCAAGGCGCCGAGCAGGGCGATGCCGATGGCGGTGCCGCCCTGGCGGGTTGCGTTGATCACCGCCGACACCATGCCCGAACGCCCGCGCGGCGCAAACGACATCGCGGCAGCGCTGCCGGTCGGGATGGACAGCGCATTGCCGAGACCGCCGACGGCAAACAGCAGGCCGATCGTCACATAGGGTGTCGAGGGTCCAACCCAGCACATGCCCAGCATGGAAAGACCGCTCGAAAGATAGCCCGATGTCATCAGCGCCGAGTGCCCGTAGCGCTGACTGAGCCTGCCGATCGCCGGCGACACGACCATTTGGACGAGGAACAGCGGTGCCATGCACAGGCCGGTCTGTGTCGGCGACCAGCCCTGTGCCTGCTGCAGGAATATCGAATAGAGGAAGACGCTGGTGTAGGAGGTGAGGCCGAGCGCGAACGAGGCGACATTGGCGACGGCGAAGCGAACGTCGCGGAACAGGCCAAGCGGCAGCATCGGCCGCGGCGTGCGTGCCTCGAAGACAAGGAATGCCACCAGGCCGGCGAAGCCGACGACAAGGGCGATAACAGCCTCTCGATCGCCCCAACCTTTTTCGCCTGCCGATATCAGGCCGAAGGTCAAGGCGCCCAGCCACAGAATGCTGAGCGCCAGGCCGACAAGGTCGAGATGGGCATGCTCGGGGTGTGAAGTCTCTACGATCGAAGCCGCACCGAGCGCGATCGTGGCCAGGCCGAGCGGCAGGTTGATCAGGAAAATGCTCTGCCATCCGGCGGTTTCGACCAGGATGCCGCCGACGACCGGGCCGGTGAGCAGCGAGACAGCTGCGAACGACGCCCAGCCTCCGATAACGCCGGCACGCTCGCGACCGTCGGGAAACGCCTGCGTCAGAATCGACAGCGCACCCGGAATGATCAGCGATCCGGCTATCCCCTGCACCACCCGGCCCACCAGCAGCACCGACAGGTTGGGCGCGATTGCACATATGGCAGAGCCAGCCACGAAGATGCCGATGCCTGCCAGCCAGGAGCGCTTGCGCCCGTAGCGGTCGCCGATCAGGCCTGCCGACAGCATGAAGGCCGACAGGCAAAGCGTGTAGGCGTCGATCACCCATTGCAGCCCGGCGAAATCGATGCCGAGCGCAATCTGGATCGTCGGCAGGGCGACGTTGACGATGCTGATGTCGAGCAGTGCGACGAATGTGCCGAGATAGACTGCGGCAACAAGAGGCAAGCGACGGTTCGACATGAAACCCAAACCTGAGCATGGAAATCACCTACAATGATCAGACGCGACCAATGATCAGACGCGACGCGCTTTTAGGTCCGATCAACGCCGCCATACTGCTCGTCGGTCACCGTCTCCAGCCAGTCGGCATGGACGCCGTCGAGCGCCTCCTGCATGGCGATATGGGCCATCGCCGATTTTGGACCGGCGCCGTGCCAATGCTTTTCGTCAGGCGCAAACGAGATGGCGTCGCCGGCCCTGATTGCCTGTATCGGCTCGCCCCAGCTTTGCGCCAGGCCGGCGCCTGACACGACATAGAGCGTCTGGCCCAGCGGATGCGTATGCCAGTGGGTACGCGCGCCGGGCTCGAAACCGACCATGATGGCGCGTAGCCGCGCCGGCGCTTCCTTCTCGATGATCGGCGTCTGCCACACGCGGCCGGTGAAGTACTTTTCCGGCGCAATGACGGTCGGCACGCTGCCGCAAGCAATGATCTTCATCGTCCCAAAGTCCTCAAGCTGATGGCGGATCGGTCGGCGACAACCGTTCCTTTTCTCGCAGGAAGCGGCACTTTCATCCGATAACCATCGTGGCGCAACCGCTTTTGCGGCTGTTCGGCGGCGGACCCTGTCACGGCATTGACGGAAAGCCCAGACCCGCATTCGACGCCTCGCTGATCATGGCTCAACATCCGCGACATCAGGCGATCCTCAAATCCCCGATTCTCAAATCGCGCGATCTCAAATCACTTGCCCTCCCGCCTAACCCGTGGGACGATGCCTTTGGGTAGGCGGCAAACTGAAAAAGCCCCGCCCGCGACGGTCGACAGGCCGGCCGCCGCTCCCAGGGAAACGCCTGAGTGGAGGTCAGTCATGGGAACTCGCGCCGGAGGACGACGCACGGGACCGAAATGCATTGCCATCGTCGGTCCCTTTGCAAGCGGTAAGACGACACTTCTCGAAGCCATATTGGCCCGCACGGGCGCCATCCCCCGCCAGAATCCGGTCTCCTCGGGAAACACAGTTTCCGATCATTCGCCCGAGGCACGCGCCCACGCCATGAGCGTTGAGGCGACGTTTGCCACCACCGACTTCATGGGCGAGCAACTCACCTTCGTCGATTGTCCCGGCTCCATCGAATTCTCCTTCGAGGCAGAGCCGGTTCTGGCCGCCTGCGACATCGCCGTGGTCGTCGCCGAAGCCGACGAGAAGAAGATCCCTGCCCTGCAGCTGATCATGCGCAAGCTCGACGATCTCGGTGTGCCGCGCATCATGTTCCTCAACAAGGTCGACAAGGCGATATCAGGCGTGCGCGACACGCTGAAGATGTTGCAGCCGGCAAGTTCGGTGCCTTTGCTGCTGCGCCAGATCCCGCTGCGCAAGGACGGCGTGGTGATCGGCTCGATCGATCTGGCGCTGGAGCGCGCCTACATCTATCGCGAGTATGCCGAAAGCGAAGTCGCCCAGATCCCCAGCGACGACAAGGCGCGCGAGCTCGAAGCGCGCTTTTCCATGCTGGAGACGCTCGCCGACCATGATGATCAACTGATGGAGCAGCTGCTCGACGAAATCGAGCCGCCCAAGGACGCCATCTTCGACGACCTGGCCGCCGACTTGCGCGATGGTGCCGTGACGCCGGTGCTGATCGGCACCGCCGAGAAGGGCAATGGTGTGCTGCGGCTGCTAAAAACGATCCGCCACGACGCGCCCGATGTTGAAGCAACACACAAGCGCCTCGACGCAGCTGACGGCAATGCGACCGTGGTCCAGGTGATGAAGACCATCCACACCGCGCATGGCGGCAAGCTGTCGATCTCGCGCATCCTGTCCGGCCAGCTTGCCGACGCCTCCGAGCTCTTCCTTTCGAACGGCGCGACGGCAAAGGTCTCCGGCATCTACAGAATGCTCGGCAAGGACCAGACCAAGCTCACCTCGGCCCCGGCCGGCGACACGGTCGCGCTCGGCAAGATGGACGAGGTCACGACCGGTCAGACCTTGAGCTCGGTCAAGGGCGGCATCAAGCCCTTGGTCACGCTGACGCCGCCGCAACCGGTCTATGCCTTTGCGTTGCGACCGAAGGAACGCAAGGACGAGGTCAAGATGTCGGCGGCCATCCAGCGCCTTGCCGAGGAAGATCCCTCGCTCAGCGTGCGCCACAATCAGGATTCGGCTGAAACCGTGCTGTCGGGCCATGGCGAAATGCATCTGCGTGTCGTGCGCGAGCGGCTGGAGGGCAAGAACCAGATTCCGGTCGAAGGCCATCCGCCGGCCGTGCCTTACCGCGAGACGATCCGCAAAGCGGCGCAGCAGCGTGGCCGTCACAAGAAGCAGTCGGGCGGCCATGGCCAGTTCGGCGATGTGGTGATCGAGATCAAGCCGCTGCCGCGCGGCTCCGGTTTCCAGTTCACCGACACCATCACCGGCGGCGCCGTGCCGAAAACCTATATCCAGTCGGTCGAGGCCGGCGTGCGCGATTATCTGAAATCGGGCCCGCTCGGCTTTCCAGTGGTCGACGTCGCCGTCAACCTGTCCGACGGCACCTATCATTCCGTCGATTCGTCGGACATGGCCTTCCAGATGGCGGCAAAGCTGGCGATGAAGGAAGGCATGGCCGCCTGCTCGCCGGTGCTGCTTGAACCGATCATGAAGGTGGAAATCGTCACGCCGTCCGACGCGACATCGAAAATCATCGCCCTGATCCCGCAGCGGCGCGGCCAAATCCTCGGCTATGATGCGCGGCCCGGCTGGCCGGGATGGGATGTCGTCGAGGCGACCATGCCGCAGGCCGAGATCGGCGATCTGATCATCGAGCTGCGTTCGGCCACCGCGGGCGTGGCCAGCTATCGTGCCGGCTTCGACCATATGGCCGAACTCACCGGCCGCCTGGCCGACGAGGCGTTGAACGCCAATGGCAAGGCTGCCTGACACTTGAACTTGGCGACAGTCAGGCTGCAGAACAAAAGGAAACGGCGTCCGGACATGATCCGGACGCCGTTCTCTTGCGGACCGTCTTCGTGGGAGGCGAAATGGCAGGTCCGCCGCACGTGCCGCCAACGCTTGACAGCCTCAGCGGAAGAATAGTTCGGACGCGGTAGCCGCCTGAGCCCGGATCGTCCGAGTGATGCCCCCATCTCCCGCACGAACCACACCGCGTCCTATGATCTGCTTAGTCGATGCTGCGCGCCTGCGACATGTTACCTGAGGTTACATGTCACTGTTACATGACAATTTCGGTCGGCTTTGCGTCAGCGCCGGCAGGGTTCGGGATACAAAAAAGCCGGATCAACGAAGATCCGGCTGAGTTTGATTGGAAGTGCCTGTTAAGGCTAACCTCCAGAGGGGAACACTCAAGGGCGCTAATGGGAGGAGAACGCGCCCAGGAGATGATCCCTATATGTGCTCATCATGCCCAAGAAACAAGCATCTATTTTGCAACACTCGCATGCAAAATGACACAGGCTGTGGTCTAAGCCGTTGCTTGGCCTCGTAGGACCAGACGAATCGCGAAATGCGGTGCGCAGCCAGTCAAGAATCATTGCGAAATGGCGAACCAGCGCCGATTTTCGGTCCAGAACGCAGAAAACAACGAATGATGGCGAATCAGGCAGCGCGCGTTTATTTTTGCGGCAGCCATTATTTTTTTGGCAGACATGCATCGGCCCGAAAAATCGCGACCAAGGAAGCCCCGATGAGGACCCGTCAGGCGATCGCCGGCAGCGCGCTGTTCTTCATCGCAGCGCCCGGTGTGGTCGCGGGATTGCTGCCCTGGCTGTTGGCCGATCGCTATCGTCTGCCATGGTCGACCCTGCCCGGCCTGGTCCCGGTTGGCTGGTTACTGATTGTCGTTGCAACGGCATTGCTGCTTCATGCCTTCGCCCGTTTTGCTCTCGAGGGCCTGGGTACGCCCGCTCCGGTCGCGCCCACCGAGCGACTGGTTGTCGGCGGCATCTACCGCCATGTCCGCAACCCGATGTATGTGGCCGTGCTGGCGATCATCCTTGGCCAGGCGCTGCTGTTTTCGAGCGCGGCTCTCGTCGCCTATGCCGCTATCGCCGCCGTCGCCATGGTCTCGTTCGTGAAGTTCCATGAGGAACCGACGCTTGCCCGCCGCTATGGCGCCGAGTACGAGGCCTACCGCCATGCCGTTCCAGGCTGGCTCCCTCGCCTGACGCCACGGCGCGGCCAGTAAGGGATCGTCCGCGATGCAAGCAGGAAGCGATTTGCAGAAGGATCCGTTCAGAACGACCAGCTTCGCGCCTTGGCGATGATGAAATCGCGGAAGACGTGCAGTTTCGCCTGGTTCTTCATCGCATCGGGATAGGCGAAATAGGTGTCGAAGGACGGCACTTCGGTCTCCGGCAGCAACTGCACCAGCCCTGAATCCTTGCTGACCACATAGTCGGGCAGCATGGCGATGCCGGCGCCACCCTGGACCGCGCGCTTGATCGACAATATGTCGTTGATCTGCAGCGTCGGCACCCTTTGCCCGCCTTCGAAATCGCCGACTGTTTCCAGCCAGTTCAATTCCGACAGATGCGCCGGCACCGGCACGCCGAAGGTGACGATGCGATGGCTCTTCAGCTCGGCGATCGACGCCGGCTTGCCATATTTGTTGACGTAGGAAGGGGCGGCGTAGAGATGGAAATGCACCGTGAACAGGCGGCGCTGGATGAGATCGGGCTGCTGCGGCTGGCGCAGCCGGATCGCGCAGTCCGCCCGGCGCATGGTGAGGTCGAGTTCCTCGTTCGCCAGGATCAACTGCAGGCTGATCTCGGGATAGAGCTCGATGAATTCCTGCACGCGCTCGGTCAGCCAGCCGGCACCGAGCCCCACTGTGGTCGTCACCCTGAGCACGCCGGAAGGCCGATCCTTGGCCTCGGTCAGCCGCGACTTGATCGTCTCCAGCTTCATCAGCACGTCATGCGCCGTGCGGAACAGCATCTCACCCTGCTCGGTCAGCACCAGGCCGCGAGCATGGCGATTGAACAGCGGCACGCCGACATCATGTTCGAGCGCGCTGACCTGCCGCGAGATCGCCGATTGCGACAGATGCAGTGTCTCGGCGGCGTGGGTGAACGACCCAGCTTCCGCCGCAGCGTGAAACACGCGTAGCTTGTCCCAGTCCAACGCCATGATGCCCCCATTCTGTTTTCTGGCGTCTGAATGAAAAATCAGGCTTTTGCGCGGCTTTTCTCGGCCGCTTGTTTACTCCGCCGCTTCGCGGTGAACTTCGATCCCGGCGAGGTACTTTTCCGCCTCGAGCGCGGCCATGCAGCCGAGCCCCGCCGCCGTCACCGCCTGGCGGTAGATGTCGTCGGTCACGTCGCCGGCGGCGAACACGCCCGGCACGTCGGTGCAGGTCGAATCCGGCGCCGTCCACAGATAGCCGTTCGGCTTCTGCTTCAGCTTGCTGGCGAACAGCTCGACCGCCGGCGCATGGCCGATCGCCACGAACACGCCGTCGACCGTCAGATGCATCTCCTGGCCGGTCACCAGATTGCGCAGCTTCAGTCCTTCCACCGACGGCGGCAGCGGCATCTTGCCGGACTGGCCGGTGATCTCGTCGACGACGGTGTCCCAGATGACGCGGACATTGTCCTTCTTGAACAGCCGCTCGCTCAGGATGCGCTCGGCGCGGAAGTCGCTGCGTCGGTGGATGACCGTCACGCTCTTGGCCAGGTTGGAAAGGTAAAGCGCCTCCTCCACCGCCGAATTGCCGCCGCCGATCACCGCGACATCCTTGCCGCGATAAAAGAAGCCGTCGCAGGTCGCGCAGGCCGATACGCCGAAGCCCATAAAAGTCTGTTCGCTCGGGATGCCCAGCCATTTCGCCTGCGCACCGGTGGCGATAATCAGCGCGTCGGCGGTATAGGTTGCGCCGGAATCGCCCTTGGCACGGAACGGCCGCACGTTGAGGTCGACCTCGGTGATGATGTCGTTGATGACGTCGGTGCCGACATGCTCGGCCTGTTTCAGCATTTGCTCCATCAGCCACGGACCCTGGATCGGATCGGCGAAGCCGGGATAGTTTTCGACATCGGTGGTGATCATCAACTGGCCGCCCTGCTGCAGCCCGGCGACCAGCATCGGCTTCAGCATGGCGCGGGCGGCGTAGATTGCCGCCGTATAGCCGGCGGGACCGGAGCCGATGATGAGAACGGGTGCGTGCTTGGACGTCATATCAGGGCTTTCACAACAACCGGACGCGAATGAAGCGTCCGGCACAGGGATCGATTTTCGGCCCTAATCTAGGTGTTGCGGGCGACGCCAGCAAGACGGCCTCGCCTTCGTCCCCGGAAAGCTTCCTCGCAAACAGACGATCCATGAACATCTTGCGCGGGCGACTGTGCCAAAATCAGCGACTGAAGGGATGGAATGGACACCAAAGTCGTCTACAAAATCACGAAAGATTCTTGCGTGAAGCGCCGAAGGTATCCATGCCGCTCAAAGCCGATCTCGATGCCATCGACTGGAAGATTCTGCGCGAGCTTCAGCACGACGGGCGCATGACCAATGTCGAATTGTCCGGCCGCGTCGGCATTTCGGCGCCGCCATGCCTGCGTCGCGTCAGGCGGCTGGAAGAAACCGGCATCATCCGCGGCTATCGCGCCTTGCTCAATGCGCCGGCGCTCGGCCTGGACGTCGTCGCCTTTTGCCTCATCGGCCTGCACCATCAGGCCGATGCGGAGCTTAAAACCTTCGCCGAACGCACCCGCGGCTGGCCGATCGTTCGCGACGCCTGGATGGTGTCGGGCGAATCCGACTTTTTGCTGCATTGCGTGGCGAGCGACCTCGGCGCCTTTCAGACCTTCGTCATCGAGGAACTGGCCTCGGCACCGAATGTCGACACGGTGCGGACGGCACTGACCATCCGTCGCGTCAAGGACGAGGGCCTGGTGGCTTTCAGCGAAGTGAGACCTTAATCCCGGCCGAGCTCGGCGATGGCGTCGCAGAGTTTGCTGTGATCGTTATCGGTCGTCAGGTTACGCGTCCTGGACGCACCTTCGCCGGAAGTCCGATTGGATCTGCCGTTCACCAGCCAACCCTCGCAGAGCCCGGCTCGCCGTCCGGCTTCCATGTCATCGGCCTTATCGCCGACGATGATCGATCGGCTGATATCCACGCACAGCAGATCGCGGGCGCGCAGAAGCATGCCCGGATTGGGCTTGCGCATCGGATGATCAGCTGCTGCCAGCTCGCCCGTCCCGCTCGAATGGTAGGCGCAGGCGAGCACCAGATCGATCCGGCAATTCTGCGCTTCGAGAAGCGCCAGCAGCCGGGCATTGACCGCGGCGAACTCCGGCCAGCCGAAATAGCCGCGAGCTATGCCTGATTGATTGGAGACCACGATTGCCGGAACGCCGGCGATGTTGGCCGTTCGGATCACCGGCAGCATCTGGCTCCGCAGCACGATGTCAGCCGGATCGCTGGGGTAGCCGCTATCGACATTGATGGTGCCGTCGCGGTCGAGGAACAGCGCCGGCGTGCCAGCTGGAAAAGCGGAGCTGCCGACCCGCTCGACCCACAGGCCTGGCGCTTCGAGCGGGTAATGATCAGACCTCACGACCGGGCCGATGTCAGCCATCACAGAGGCGCGCTTCGACCATTTCGCACAGATGATGATAGAGGCACAGATGCCCCTGCTGGATGATCGGCGTCGAGGTCGAGGGCACGTTGAGCAGGATATCGGACAACGGCTTGAGCTTGCCGCCGCTGTCGCCGGTCAGGCTGATCACCGTCATGTCCATCATGCGCGCCTGTTCGGCGGCGGCGAGGATGCTGGCCGAGTTGCCGCTGGTCGAGATGGCGAGCAGCACGGCGCCCGCGGCGCCATGCGCCTCGACTTGGCGTGAAAACACCGTGTCGAAGCCGTAATCATTGCCCCAGGCGGTCAGCACCGCCGCATTGGCCGGCAGCGCGATGACGTTGTAGGCCTTTCGCTCCTTCAGGAAGCGGCCGACCAGTTCGCCGGCGATGTGAATGGCGTCGCTGGCCGAGCCGCCATTGCCGCAGATCAGCAGCGCCTTGCCCTGCGAAAGCGCGGCGACGACGGCGGTAACCGCCCGCTCCATCTCGCTGGTGAGGTCGCGCTCGACCATTGCGGTGATCGCGGCCGCCGAGCGGACCAGATAATCGTTCAGTTCGGACATGAAAACCTCAGTTTGTGCTGCCGGAGCGCAACTTGCCGATGGTGCCGGTGGTGCTCTTGCCGGCGACGAGATCGACCAGCACGACGCGGCCGCCCGCCTTTTGCACGATTTCGGCGCCGACCACCTGATCGATCGTATAGTCGGCGCCCTTGACCAGTATGTCGGGCTTCAGCGCCTCGATCAGCGCGAGCGGCGTGTCGTCCTCGAAGACGACGACGGCATCGACCGAGGCAAGCGCCGCCAGCACGCAGGCGCGATCATGCTCGTCGTTGACCGGGCGTCCGGGCCCTTTCAGCCGGCGCACCGAGGCATCGCTGTTGAGGCCGAGAACCAGCCGGTCGCACTGGCTGCGCGCCGCATGCAAAAGGCTGACATGGCCGGCATGAAGGATATCGAAGCAGCCATTGGTGAAGCCGACGCTCAGGCCTTCGTCCTTCCACGTCGCCACCAGCCGTGCGGCGGCGGCAGCATCAAGGATTGCATCCTTGTGGGCAATCGGTCCATGCGAGCGAAACAGCGCGCCGGCGAGTTCTTCGACCGTCAGCCGAGCGGTGCCGCGCTTTCCCACCACCACGCCACCGGCCGCGTTGGCGATGGCCGCCGCAATGACGCGGTCGGCGCCCGCAGCCAGGGCCAACGCAAACGCAGCGATGACAGTGTCGCCGGCGCCGGAAACGTCGAACACTTCTCGCGCCTGCGTGGCGATGTGCCGGGCATCGTCGGCGTCGACGACGCTCATGCCCTTTTCGCTGCGCGTCGCGACGACGAACTCGAAGCCATGTGCCGAGATCAGCGCACGCGCCGCGGCGACGATCTCGTCATCGGCAAATACCGCGCGTCCGACCGCCTCGCCAAGTTCCTTGCGATTGGGGGTGATCGCCGTCGCCCCGCAATAGCAAGCATAGTCGCGGCCCTTGGGATCGACCAGCACCGGCCTTCCCGCCTCGCGGCAGATCGAGATCAGCTCGCCGGCGACGCCGTCGAGCAACATGCCCTTGCCGTAGTCGGACAGGATGACGATGTCGGCTTGCGCGAGCCCGGCCCGGAACAGCCGGATCAGCGTCGCCCGCTCGGCGTCGCCCAGCGGCTTGATTTCCTCTTCGTCGAAGCGCAGCACCTGCTGGTTGAGCGCGCTGAAGCGGCTTTTCGACGAGGTCATCCGGTTGGCGTCCTGCGCGAGACCGCCAGTATCGACGCCAAGCTCGGTGAGCATGCGCATGAGATTGTCGCCGGCCGGATCGGCGCCGATCACCGAAACCGGTATTGCGGCACCGCCGAGCGAGACGATGTTGGCGACGACATTGCCGGCGCCACCCATTGCCGAGGTTTCGCCACGCCCGCGCAGCACCGGAATGGGCGCTTCAGGCGAAATCCGCTCGATGACGCCGTTGACGAAACGGTCGAGGATGAAGTCGCCGACCACCAGCACGGTGACGTTGCCGAACCGCGAGATGGCGCGGTGAAGCGGTTCGGGAGAAGGCAGGTATTGCTCGCTCATGTCATCTTCGACGTGCAATGAGAGCCGGTCCCGATGCTCATGAAAACGCTGGACTGGCAGGGCTGGTCGTTCATGGCGAAGCCGATATACCGCAATTCGGCTCAGCGCAACGGCAGGCGCCGAACCGACCACATCCAACGCTGGTTGGCGGATCAAGTTTTCTGCAAAGCCACATGAACGTCCAATCCGACCAGCACCGCGCCGCCCGCACGCCGCATCAGGCGTTGCGCGTGGCTCGAGCGCCGCAGCCTGGTGATCAGCGCACCCGCCAGCACCACGCACATGACATCCGCCGAGGAGAACATCAGATTGACGATCGTTCCGAGGACGAGGAATTGCAGCCAGACGGGAAACGTCGCCGATGCGTCGATGAATTGCGGCAGGAACGCCATGAAGAAGATTGCCGTCTTGGGATTGAGCACCTCGACGGTGATACTCTCGAAAAAGGCGCGGCGAGCGGATTTCGGCTCGATACCTGAGATAACAGCATCGTCTTGCGCCCTGGCGCGGAACAGCGACACACCCAGCCAGATCAGATAGAGCGCGCCGGCCAGCTTGACCGCCATATAGAGCGTCGGCACGGCATGGAAAAGCACGGACAGTCCTGCAGCGGCAGCGACGACGTGCACATAGCCGCCAAGATGGATACCCAACGCCGCCGTCAGGCCGGACCAGCGGCCGCGCGCCATGGTTTGCGCAGCAGCGTAAAGCATCGCCGGACCGGGGATATAGGCAAAGATCGCCGTGGTGGCAAAAAAGGCGATAAGCAGTTCGGTCGACGGCATTACCCTTGCTCCTGTCGTGCTTCGCCGGTGGATCGCCGACTGAAGCGAAAGCTGTGCGGCGGCACTGAGGTCTGCAGCCAACCGCCGGATTGCGACCTGCTTTATCGACAGCCCCGCAAGCCTCCCCTATAAGGGCCGGAATCGGCACAAGATACCAGAGGCTTTCATGATCATCGTCACGGGCGGCGCCGGCATGATCGGCTCAAACATAGTCGCCGCGCTCAATGCCGAAGGGATCAGCGACATTCTCGTCGTCGACGACCTCACCGACGGCCACAAGATCGCCAATCTCGCCGACCTGCAGATCGCCGATTATCTCGACAGGGACGATTTCCTGCCGCGCATGGAGGCCGGCGACCTCGGCCGCATCGAGGCCGTCTTCCACCAGGGCGCCTGCTCGACCACCACCGAGTGGAACGGCAAATTCATGATGGAGGTGAACTACGCCTATTCGAAGCGGCTGCTGCATGCCTGCCTGGCGCTGCGGCTGCCTTTCCTCTATGCCTCCTCGGCTTCCGTCTATGGCGGCGGCGCCGAGTTTCGCGAGGAGCCGGACTGCGAGCGCCCGCTCAATGTCTATGCCTATTCAAAGAAGCTGTTCGACGACTATGTCCGCCGCACCGTCTTCGATACCGACCATTCGCCGGTGGCCGGCCTGCGCTACTTCAACGTCTATGGGCCGCGCGAGGCGCACAAGGGCGCCATGGCCTCGGTCGCCTACCATCTGTTCAACCAGGTCGAGCAAGGCCACAACCCAAAGCTGTTCGGCGCCTATGACGGTTTCGGACCTGGCGAGCAGAGCCGCGACTTCATCCATGTCGGCGACGTTGCCGATACCAATCTATGGTTGTGGAAACGCGGATCGAGCGGCATATTCAACTGCGGCACCGGCCGTGCCCAGCCGTTCCGCGCCATTGCCGAGACTGTGATCGGCGCGCTCGGCAAAGGCGAGATCGAGTTCATCGACTTCCCCGATCACCTCAAGGGCAGCTACCAGAGTTTTACGCAAGCTGACATGTCCCGGTTGCGCGCCGCCGGTTACAATGGTCAGTTTCGCACAGTGGAAACCGGCGTCAGAGACTATGTCGAATGGCTGAAAGCCCAACGATCCTAGTGATCGGCCCACGCTGGGTGGGCGACATGGTGATGGCGCAGTGCCTGTTCTCGGCGCTGAGAGAGCTTCACCCGAACGCCGCAATCGACGTGCTGGCGCCGGCATGGGCGGCGCCGCTGGTCAAGCGGATGCCCGAAATACGCCGGCAGGTCGATCTGCCGCTGAAATCCGGAGCGCTGGAATTCCGCATGCGAAGGCGCTTCGGCCGCCTGCTGCGCGGCCACTACGACATCGCCTATGTCATGCCTGGAAGCTGGAAGTCGGCGCTGGTCCCGTTCTTTGCCCGCATTCCGCGCCGTGTCGGCTACCTCAAGGAAATGCGCTACGGGCTGCTGACCGATATCGTAGCCTTGCCCGACGATGTGAAACGGCGCACGGCGCAGGCCTATTTCGGCCTCGCGCAAGGCGGCACGTTCCGTGCCCCCAAGCTCGCCGTCGACACGAAGAACCAGGCGGCATTGCTGGGCCGCTTCGGGCTGGAGGCGAAAAAATTCGTCGCGCTGATGCCCGGCGCCGAGTTCGGGCCGGCCAAACGCTGGCCGAGCGAACGCTATGCCGGCCTTGCCCGCGACATGATGGAAAAAGGTTTTGCGGTCGCGCTGTTCGGATCGAAGAACGACGCTGAAGTGACGGCGGAAATCGCCACGCTTGCCCCGGGCGCTGTCGATCTCGCCGGCCAGACGCGGCTCGAGGACGCCATCGACCTGATCGCCGCGGCCAGGCTTGCGGTGTCGAACGACAGTGGGCTGATGCATGTTGCGGCCGCGGTCGGCACGCCGATCGTAGCCGTCTACGGATCGACCTCGCCGCACAATACGCCGCCGCTCGCCGAGCAGCGCGAACTGGTCTGGCTCGGCCTGTCCTGTTCGCCCTGCCATCGGAAAATCTGCCCGCTCGGCCACCTCAACTGCCTGAACACGCTCGGAGTGGCGCAGGTCGCGGCAGCGGCGGAACGGCTGCTGGAAATGCCGGCCGCCGCATGAGGGTGCTCATCGTCAAGACATCCTCGATGGGTGACGTCATCCACAGCTTTCCGGCCGTCGAGGATGCCCGCCGCAAGCGGCCGGACGTGTCGTTCGACTGGTGTGTGGAAGAGGCTTTTGCCGGCATCGTGGCGCTGCATCCGGCGATCGCAACCATCCACACCGTGGCAATCCGGCGCTGGCGCACAAGCCCGCTCGTCCCCAGCACATGGCGCGAGGCAGCGGCATTGCGCCGCGCCTTGCGGGATCACCGCTACGATCTCGTCATCGATGCGCAAGGATTGCTGAAGTCGGCCGTGGTGGCGAAACAGGCCGCGGCGCCGATCGCCGGCTTCGACCGGTCGAGCGCTCGCGAGCCTTCGGCGACCTTGTTCTACGACCGCCGCTATGCTGTGCCGCGCGATCTGCACGCCATCGAACGCACAAGGCGGCTGTTCGGGCTGGCGCTCGGCTATGAACCGGATTTTTCCGGGCTCGAGTCCGGCATCGTGCCGCCAGCCGTCGAGGCGACTTTTGTCGGCGAAAAAGCCGCCTTCCTGTTGCACGGCACCAGCCGCGAGGACAAGAAATGGCCGGTCGGCGACTGGATCGAGACGGCCCGGCTTCTCGTCGAAAGAGGAATGACGCCGGTCACCACCTGGTCGAACGACACGGAACAGGCGGTTGCCGAGGCGATCGCCCAAGCCGTTCCACAGACCGTGCTGGTGCCGAAATCACCGCTTGCCGAGATCGCCGCGATCATCGGCCGGTCGGTGCTGATCATCGGCGCCGATACCGGCCTTACCCACCTCGCCAGTGCCTTCGGCCTGCCGACCGTCGCGGTGTTTGTGGCGACAGAACCCGGCCTGACCGGCCCGCGCGGGCCGTTCTCGTCAACACTGCTGGCCGCGCCCGGCAGTCGTGTCGCGCCGATAGAGGTGGTGGCGGAAGCAGAGAGGCTGCTTGAGCGCCAAGCGCTTAGTCGGGCCGGCGCCGGCAAGAATTGATTTGTGCAATCAATTCAATCGGAAAGGTCGGCGCCGCCCTCTTCCCTTCTCCCCTTGTGGGAGAAGGTGGATTGGCGCGCAGCGCCGGTTGAGGGGTGCTGGCCGGAGTGCTGTTGGTGCCAAGCTGGAACACCCCTCATCCGACCTCGCTTCGCGAGGCCACCTTCTCCCACAAGGGGAGAAGGCAGAGCAGCGCCAATTCTTAAATGAACTGCACCTGGACGATCTCGTAGCCCCGCGCGCCGCCTGGCGCGTTGACCTCGATGGCATCGCCGACTTCCTTGCCGATCAGCGCCCGCGCGATCGGTGAGGAGATCGAGATGCGGCCTGACTTTACATCCGCCTCCTGGTCGCCGACGATCTGGTAGGTCTTCTTCTCTTCCGTGTCCTCGTCGACCAGCACCACGGTCGCGCCGAATTTGACCTTTTCGCCGCTGAGCTTGGTGATGTCGATCACCTCGGCGCGGGCGATAAAATCCTCGAGCTCGTTGACGCGGCCCTCATTGAGACTCTGCGCCTCTTTCGCCGCATGGTATTCCGCGTTTTCAGAGAGATCGCCGTGCGAGCGCGCTTCGGAGATTGCTTCGATGATGCGCGGCCGCTCTTCCTGCTGGCGCCAGCGCAGTTCTTCCTTCAATGACGCGAACCCCTCGCCTGTCATCGGGACCTTGTTCATAATGCCTGACCTTTCCTGCCGCCGCCCCCGCATTCCGGGAGCGACCTTGTCGATGGGTACAAAAAGAAAACGGTCCGGCAGCCTCGGGCTAACGGAACCGTGTCACCGCAATTTCCTCCAATATAGCAATCTTCGTGGGTTTTTCACGCCAAAAAATCGGTTTTGAAAAATTCGCCCGCCATTTGCGGAAATCCCGTCATGGCAGCCCGGCTGGCCGGGCGCGCCGCAATAAAACCGGCTGCGATTGCTCACAGCCGGTGGTGAGGCGGTGTTCGGGCTTTCTATTCAGCTCTTCATGAAACGGTCTATCTGCTCGGACAGCATGCCGTATTCACGAGATCCCTTGCCGATGCGTTTCTCGATCTCGCGGAGCTGTTCCCGGGCGCCGGCGAGATCGCCGATCTGCAGGTGCGCCTCGCCGAGATATTCGCGTACCAGCGTGTAATCAGGATCGATGCGCAGCGCTTCCTCATAATAGCCGAGACCGACGGTGACGCGTCCGGAATGGCGGTGCGAGTAGCCGAGGTAGTTGAGGATGCGAGGATCTTTCTTGTCCGCAGCCAGGCTGAGCACGGCAATCGCCTCGTCATAACGTCCTGCCATCGCCAGCGCGCGGCCGGCTTCATAGATGTTGTCGTCGTCCAGCATGCCGTGCTTGGGCGCGACGCACTTCTTCAGCTTCTTGTCCCAGACCTTGCCTTTCTTGCACTGTGTCGTCTGGCTGCCATCGCCACCGCCTCCACCTTCACCGGCCGAAAACACCGGAACCGCAAACAGCGGCAGGGCGGCAACCGCCAGAACCTGGATCAGCAATCGTCTGCGCATCGAACTCTCCCTGAAGCATGACAATGCAAGACTAACGCCGGGCAAAAGCGGTTTCATCCCGGAAAAAAGCCACGGCCAGTGAAAGCCTTTTCAACGATCAGCGCCAGTCGGAAAATGGAAGCGCCGAACAAAACGTGACGAGCGCCGCAAATCCGCTATCATCCAGCAAACGCCAACGGAGTATGCGGAGACGGCCAGTGCAGCGGCGCCTTGAAAAAGAATGGGAGCTTTCGATCGGTCCCGACACGGTGCGCCTGTTCATCCTCAAGGCGAAGGCGTTGAGCGCCGCCGTCAACGAAGACTATGCCGATGGCGCCGAGCACGAGGTAGAACTCGATAGCGAGGCGCATGACAACCATCATCATGACGGTCTCGTCGAGGAACGTTCCGAGGACCTCACCGAAGAAGAGCTGCGCGAACTGATCAACGACCTCAATGTCGATGAGGCGGCCGAACTCGTCGCCCTCGCCTGGGTTGGACGCGGCGACTATGACGCCTCGGAATGGGCGGACGCGCTGACGGCCGCGCGCGAGCGCGCCAACAAGCGCACGGCGAAATATCTGCTCGGCATGCCGTTGTTGGCCGACTGGCTGGAGGAAGGGCTGGAAGCGATCGGTGCGTAACACCGCGGTCACCGTTTGTGATCGGCCAATGCCCTCGTTCAGGCAACTTCCGCATTCGCCCGCCGTTAAGGGCGAATGGCGGTGGTGACCTCTCCTACATCGATCAGAATGGCCGGATTGATCAGATTGGCGCTGCCTTTGGCAGCGGCGATGCTGTCCGCAGGAGCGGCCCTGGCCCAAGCTCCGGAACTGCCCGATAAGGTGCCCGTCCCGGAGCTCAATCAGTCGCAATCAGCGCAAGAAGCCGCGCCTGCCGACGTGCCGATCCCCGAGCCGCGCCCTGGGGATGCGCCAAAGCCTGATCAACCCGCGACCGACAAAATGGACCAGCAGAAGTCGGACCAGCATCAGCAAGCCCGGCCGCAGCCGCCGGCAGTCGCTCCGACGCCGACCGAAAAGTCCGCCGCGCCAAAACCACCGGAGAAGCCGGCGCAGGCGCCGGAGAAAAAAATTCCTCCCGACCCGCGCTCGGCCGCTGTGCCGCAGGAGAAAATGCCGGACGAGGAACTGGCCTGCCGCAGGCGGCTGAAGTCGATGGGCGTCGACTTCGAGGAACGCAAAGCCGAGCACGATGCGGCGGTCGGCTGCTCTGTCCCCTATCCGATCGCACTGAAGACGCTGGGCAAGTCATTGGATATCAACCCCGAATCCGAGTTGAACTGCCAGATGGCCGAGGCCGCCGCGCGCTTCGCCGCCGATATCGTCCAGCCGGCGGCCAAGGCCGAGCTCGGCGCCGAACTCAAGTCGGTCGGCCAGGCATCCGCCTTCGTCTGCCGCCACCGCAATGGCGGCGGGAAATTGTCGGAGCACGCCTTCGGCAACGCGCTCGACATCGCCAGCTTCACGCTTTCGGACGGCAGGAGGATCGACATCCGCCCGACGCCGCCGGAAAAGGAGGCGAAATTCCTGAACGCAATACGCAAGGCAGCCTGCGGACCGTTCAAGACCGTGCTTGGCCCGGGCAGCGATGCCGATCATTCGCTGCATCTCCATCTCGATCTTGCACCGCGCCGCAACGGCGGCACCTTCTGCCAGTGATATGGTTGCGGACCGACGCGCCGCAATTTGGCCGCAGCCGTAAACGCAGCCGCTGATTTTTCCTTTACTGTTGGCGGGTAAGCTCCGTTTCATCTGATCATGACCCCGAAAAGTGGAATCCGGTTTTCGGAAAAAGATCATGATCAAACGATGACATGGAGCCTGATCGGCTCGGGGACCGGGAACCTGCCAATGGCCGGGATATTTCGCGCCGCGTCTGTCGCCGTGCGGCAAGTGAGACGCGCGCGCATGATTGCCGGCGGGCTTGCCATCGCAGCGATCTCGGCCTGCACCACCGGCAGCGTGCTTTCGCTGGAACCGGCCGTCGATGTCGGCAGCCAGACATCAGCTGTCCCAAATTACGCTGGCGCAAAGTACGCCGGGATGCAGCGCCTCGTCCCGTCCAACCCTTACATGACCGCCGCCTATCCGCGCATGGACGAGCCGATGGCGCCGACCGAACAGATGCCCGCCAGCGAGGTCGAGTGCCGCAGGGATTTGAAGCGCCTGGGCGTCGTCTACAGCGACCTTGCGCCGATCCGCGAAGGCCAGTGCGGCATCGACTATCCGGTCAAGATTTCGGCCATCGGCCGCATCGGGATGAAGCCGGCTGCGACGCTGACCTGCGACATGGCCGCCACCTTCGCCGGCTGGGCCAGGAATGAACTGGTCCCGTCCGCCCGCTGGCGCTATTTCTCCGGCGTCAGGACCATTCGCCAGGGCTCGAGCTATTCCTGCCGCAGGATCGCCGGCGAAGGCACGCTGTCGGAGCACGGCAAGGGCAACGCGCTCGACGTCATGAGCATCGAGCTTAGCAATGGCAAGGAGATCGACGTGCGCAAGCCCGGCCTGTTCGCCTTCCGCACCCGCGGCTTCCTCAACACTGTGCGCGCCGACGGCTGCCAGTATTTCACCACCGTGCTCGGTCCCGGCTACAATTACGACCACCGCAACCATTTCCATTTCGACATCAAGAACCGCAAGAACGGCTACCGCGCCTGCCGCTGAGCCCGAGCGCGTGCCCACTGCCCAAGCTGTGCGCCGCCGCGTAGAATGACGTCACATAAGGTGATGTCATATCACCACGGTGGTGTCGCATGAGCCGACGAAGCCTTCGACGACGCGCAACGATCTGGCTGGTGGCGTTCTGTGCCGGCTATCTCGTGCTCGCCTATTTCGCCGCGCCGGAATTCTGGACCCTGCGCGACCGCAACTTCCGCACGCAGCGCTTCGAGATGGTGACGCACACACCGCAAGGCATCGCCGGCGATCCGATCAATGTCGGCCTCGTCGGCACCAAAAAAGAGCTGGTCCATGCCTTCGCCGTCGCCGGATGGGACACCGCCGACGCTCTGACGCTGGAGACGGCGATCGAGATCGGCGAAAGCGTGCTGTTCGATCGGCCCTATCCCGACGCGCCGGTCAGCCGGCTGCTGTTCGAAGGCCGTGCACAGGATCTGGCCTTCGAGAAGCCGGTCGGCGACAGTGCCGACCGGCGTCATCATGTCCGCTTCTGGCAGACCGATGCGAGCGGAGACGATGGCCGGCCGCTCTGGCTGGGTGCGGCAAGCTTCGATCGCGGCGTCGGCCTCAGCCACGACACCGGCCAGGTCACCCACCATATCGGTCCCGACATCGACGCCGAGCGCGACCTCCTGATCCGCGACCTGTCTGCCGCAGGCATGCTGATCTCAACCAGCGAGATATCAGGCATCGGTGCGACAAGGACCGGGCGCAATGGCGGCGGCGATCCCTATTTCACCGACGGCAAGGCGGTAGTGGGCGTGCTGAGGCAGCTGCCGTAGGCGCAGGACCAACGGCCGGCGGCCGGCTCATCGACGCCCTGATCGAGCATTTTCGTCGCCGCCATGGGATGCCGCATGAGATGGTTGCGCCCGCCGGCATGAAAAATGACGCCCGTCTATTTTCGAAGACCGCGCCGCAATGCTATTGACCTCGCATGCTCTATGCTGAAATCGCCATCGTGGTCGTCCTCATCTGCGTGAACGGCCTTCTGGCAATGTCCGAACTTGCCATTGTCTCGTCACGGCCGGCCCGTCTCAAGGCGATGATCGACCGCGGCGTCAAGGGCGCCGGCCGCGCCTTGGCGCTCGGCGCCAATCCAGGCAAATTCCTGTCGTCGGTGCAGATCGGCATCACCCTTGTCGGCGTTCTGTCCGGCGCTTTTTCCGGCGCCACGCTCGGCGAGCGGCTGTCCGTGTTCCTGGCATCGACCGGCCTCCGCGAAAGCCTTGCCGACCCGATCGGCGTCGGCATCGTCGTCGCCCTCATCACCTATTTCTCGCTGATCATCGGCGAACTGGTGCCCAAGCAGATCGCGCTGCGCGATCCCGAACGCGTCGCCGCCAGGGTTGCTCCGGCGATGACCATTCTCGCCACCGTCTCGGCGCCGCTGGTTTTTCTGCTCGACATTTCCGGCCGCGCCATGCTGTGGCTGCTTGGCCAGCGCGGTGAAAGCGAGGAGAAGGTCACCGACGAGGAGATCAAGATGCTGGTCGCCGAGGCCGAGCATCACGGCACCATCGAATCCGACGAGCGGCGCATGATCGCCGGCGTCATGCGGCTCGGCGACCGCGCCGTCCGCGCGGTGATGACGCCGCGCACCGAGGTCGACTGGATCAACCTGCAGTCCGATGACGCGGCAATCCGGAAGCTCCTGATGGAGACCCAGCATTCGCGCCTGCCGGCCGGCGATGGCAGCGTCGACGCCATGATCGGCGTCGTCCAGACCCGCGACGTGCTGGCCGCGATGCTCGGCGGTCGCGCGCTCGACCCGCGCCGGCATGTGCGCACCGCTCCCATCGTCCATGACCAGGCCGACGCGCTGGATGTCCTTTCGACACTCAAGGAATCCAACGTGCCGATGGCGCTGGTCCATGACGAATACGGCCATTTCGAAGGCATCGTCACCCCGGCCGACATACTGGAAGCCATCACCGGCGTCTTCCGGGCGGACCTCGACGCCGGCGACGAAGAAAACGCCGTCAAGCGTGACGACGGCTCATGGTTGCTCGCCGGCTACATGCAGGCCGACGAGATGGCCGACGTTCTCGGCATCGACCTGCCCGAGAACCGCGACTACGAGACTGTCGCCGGTTACGTGCTGGCGCATCTGCACCATCTGCCGACGACCGGCGAATGCGTCGATGCGCAGGGCTGGCGCTTCGAGGTCGTCGATCTCGACGGCCGCCGCATCGACAAGCTCATCGCCACCCGCCTGCCCGGCGGCCATCGCGAAATCGTGCGGTAGCAGTCAACGCGATGGGTAGGCAAGCCGGTCCTGGATCGCGGAAGGACATGGTGGATTCTGATCGGATCGACAAGCTGATCGCAGCGGTGCCGCCCGCCTTGGCGCTTCGCGCCGGGCTGGACCTTGGCATCTTCACCCGGCTCGGTAGCAGCGCGGTGACTGCCGACAGCCTTGGAGCCGAGCTCAAAATCGAGCCCGATCGTCTGTCGCGGCTCCTCTACGCGCTCGCCAGCATCGGTCTCCTCGAAGTCAAGGATGGTCGATTTCGCAACGGCGCCGAAGCGGCGGCCTTCCTCGACGCGTCCAAGCCGACCTATCGCGGCGGCGATCATGCGCTCCTGCGCGAGCTCTGGGGAGCCGACCTGCTGACCGCAGAGTCGCTGCGACAGAACCGGCCGGCTGCGCTGCACGACTTTTCCGAAGCCGGGCCCGAGGCAGCGGCGGCCTTCAGCCGCATGCTCGCACCGGGCGGGGTAATTTTCGGCCGCCATTTGGCCCGGGAGATGGACCTCTCGGCGATCGGCTCGGTCATCGACATCGGCGGCGGCCCCGGGACCATTCTCGTCGGACTTCGCGAGCGGCGGCCGCAGATTGCGGCGACGCTGATGGAACTCCCAACGGTCGCAGCGGTCGCGAAAGATATCCTGTCAGAATACGGTGCCGACGACGTGGTTGTCGAAGAGGGTGACATAACTGTCGCGCCGTCGATCGGTCGGCACGATCTGGCGATCCTGAAGGCCGTCGTCCAGGTCCTGCCGCCCGACCAGGCGCGCAGTTCGATCCTGAACGCGGCGCGTTGCCTCACACCCGGCGGCGAGATCGCAATTGCGGGGTGGGGTGTCGTCGATGACGACCGCCTCGGCCCGCCTGAGGGTGTGTTTCTGAATCTCACCTTCCTGAACCTCTATCGCCACGGCGAATCGTACACTGAAGGTCAGTATCGCGCGTGGATGACCGAGGCTGGATTCCGGGATATCTCCAGGTTGCGCCTGACGGACGGCTCCACCTTGTTTCGTGCGCGCCTCACGGGCTGATCGTGGCTGAATGGCCAAGCGCAATCCTGACGCTTCCGGAAGCAGCTGGCGACGGCCCGGGGCATCTGCCAGCAATAGCCGGGCGCTTTAGGGAAGCCCGGGAATGCTGCCGCGGGATAAGGTCATGGCGGACCGGCGCGAGCGCAGTACAGCGCGCTTCATATCGGCGCGCGCGGTTGCTCAACGTCGCTGCGTTCGCTCAATAAAGCCGGTCATCAACGCGGCTGCCGCCTCGGCGTGGGTTTCGAGCAGGAAGTGGCCGCCGTCGAAGATGTGCGCTTCCATACGTGGAAGGTCTTGCATCCACGACAGTGTTTCGGCGATGTCGAAGAACGGGTCGTGGCGGCCCCACAGCATGAGCGCCGGCGGTTGCCACGTTTCGATATAGTCGGCGATGAGACTGAAGCGCGCGACATGGTTGGCGTAGTCGACGAGGAGCGCGCGTTGTGTTTCCATGCCGCCAGGCTGATTCATCACCCTCCAGTCCTCGATCCAGGGTTCGCCTTTGATCCGGGCAGCGACATCCTCCGGCAAGCCGCCCAGATATTGCTCGCTTGTGCCTTCCAGGGTCAAAAACGCGGTAGCCTCCCTTTCGTTCGCTTCCGTCGGGTTTGACCAGAACTCGAACGTGGCTTGCCATTGCGACCCGAACCCTGTGCGGTGTGCGTTGGCGCTCTGGATGATGAGGCCGCAGACGAGGTCGGGGGATTGCATGGCGACCTGGAGACCGACAGGCGCGCCCCAATCGTGCAGGTAGATGAAGCGCCGACCGATCGCGAGATGACTCAGGAGCTCCTGGATTGCGCCGCTGAACGCTTCGAACGAGGGCGCGGGCAACGGCGCCGATTGGCCGTAGCCAGGCAAGTCGGGGGCGACGACGAAGGCGACGCGCGCAAGGCCGGGAATGATGCCTTGGAAGGTGCGCGACGAGCTCGGGAAGCCGTGCAGGAGCAGCAGCGCGGGATTGGACGCATCACCCGCGGTGATGAAGGAAAGCTCGGTCCCGCCGGACAGGCGCAGCCGCTGTTTTATGGGGGATGTCATGCCTGCACTCCTCGCACTGGTCCGGGATGGGCTCGATCAGGGCGCATGTCCTGTGTTCGCTCGATGAACTCGATCATCAGGGAGAGTGCTGGTTCGGCGTGCGTCTCAAGCAGGAAGTGCCCGCCGTCGAAAACATGCGCTTCCATGCGCGGCAGATCCTGCATCCAGGACAGGGTTTCGGCGATATCGAAATAGGGGTCGTGACGGCCCCACAGCATGAGCGCCGGCGGTTGCCATCTCTTGAGATAGGCGGCGATCGTATCGAAACGCGCGGCATGGCTTTTGTAGTCGCCGATGAGCGCGCGGTGGGTCTCCATGCGGCCGGGAAGGTTCATCACCCTCCAGTCCTCGACCCAGGGGTCGCCCCTGATCGTGGCGGCGACATCCTCTGGCAGGCCGCCCAAATATTGCTCGCGTGTGAATTCGAAGGTCAGGTCGGGGGTCGCGGCCGCTTCGTTCTCATTTGTCGGTTCTGACCAAAATTTCAACACGGCGTCCCAGACGGGACCGAAGCCGGTTCGATGCGCGTTTGCGTTCTGGATGATGAGACCCGAAACCAGCTCGGGCGCTTGCGTGACGATCTGCAGACCCACGGCGGCGCCCCAGTCATGAATGTGGATGAAGCGGCGCCCGATCGCGAGGTGGGTCAGCAGTTCGGAAATCGCCTCGCTGATCGCGGCGAAGGAGGGTATCGGCGGGACATCGGACTGGCCATGGCCCGGGAGGTCGGGCGCGATCACATAGGCTGCGCCCGCCAATCCGGGAATCACATCGCGGAATGCATTTGCGGAGCTGGGAAACCCATGCAGGAGGAGCAAAGCCGGGTTGGATGGATCGCCCGCAGTGACGTAGGCAAGCTCGGTTCCGCCGGAGAGACGCATTTGGCGTGGGGCAGGCAGTCTCATGTCAGGATTCCTTTTTTGCCGTCCGGAAATGGAGTTAAGTCCAAACCAGTGGCGCGAGTTCCGCATGTCGCCGACAGCGTTGGCCGGCGAGACGCGGGGTAGTGCGGCCGAAAACGTTCCCTACAAGTGGCTGGAAGCCCGTGATCCGTTTCGGCCGTCGCTACTCGGCCGAGGATCAGCGGCCGGCTGGTTCAACCGTTTTGACAACGCGCTCTATCGCCGTCGCCAGGGCGATCGTGCCCCGCCGGTGCTCGCTGCTGTCCTGGCGCGTCAACAGGCCGTTGGCGATTCCCTCATACATGCCGAGCAGCGCGTCTGCCACCTCGCCCGGCACGCCTTCCTCGGCGAGCAGCGCGGCACGCTCCTCCGGCGGAACAAGCACAGCCGTTACCGGCCGGCCGAGAACGTCCGCGAAGGCCGATGCCACGTCGCCGGCGCTCCAGTCTTCCGGTCCGCCCAGTTCCACGACCCGCTTGCCGGTCCATTCCTCGCACAGCACGGTCGCTGCTGCGCGCCCGACATCGATCGTGCTCACCATCGGGATTTTCTGCGAGGGCTCGATAAAGGTCGGCAGTATGCTTTGCGACAGGACCGGTTGCGCCACCTCGCTCCAGGTTTCGACAAAATACCCCGACCGCAGGAAGGCGGTGGCCGGCGCCACGCCGCCGAGCAGCGCCTCGAACCGGTTGAGGGTGGCGATGACGCCGGTGCCGGAGGCATGCTGCGCCCCGATGGACGACAGTACGACGGCCTTTGGCAGACCTGCACGCCGTGCCGCATCGGCAAGCGCGGCGCCGATTTCTTCCGTGCGCTGATAGGGATCACCGCTCACTGGCGGCGGGTTGAGCAGGAACGCGGCCCGCGCGCCGGTCAGCGCAGCGGCCATGGCGCCGGCATCCTCCATGCTTGCGACGGCCACCTCGGCGCCGAGGGCCGTCCATTTTTCGCCTTGTTCCTTGCGACGCAGGACGACGCGCACGGCTTCGCCGCCTGCGATCAGGGCGCGCGCGACCTCGCCGCCGGCCCGTCCGTTTGCTCCAAGCACGACATACATCACTTCTTCTCCTCATCTCACTTGACGGGGAGAACGATAGGCGCAGGCTTTCCATGCGTCCAATGCATGGTGTATATAGTCCCCATGCGCGAAGTGGATTTACGCCGGATCGACCTGAACCTGCTGGTGGCGCTCGAAGCGCTGCTGGACGAGAAGAACGTCACCCGCGCCGCAAGCCGGCTCGGCATGAGCCAGCCCGCCGCGAGCCGGGCGCTCGGCCGATTGCGCGCGCTGTTTTCGGACGCGCTGCTGGTCGACGGTCCGGGCGGCTATGTCCTCAGCGCCCGTGCGGAAGAGGTGCGCCCGGTGCTGCGCGGTATCTTGGCGGGTGTGCGAGAGATGGTCGAGGCGAACGCGTTCGATCCCGACACGGCAACCGGCCGGATCCGGCTGCTGATGCCCGATCTCCAGGCCGCCGTGCTGGCGCCGCATCTGCTCGCCCGGCTTGGACGCGAGGCGCCTTCCCTCGATCTCGATATCGTCGCGCCGGGCACGGACGCGGTCGAAGCGCTGGAGCAGGGTATCGCCGATGCGATGGTGGCGCTGGTCGACGAAGCCCCGGCCGGCATCCGCCGGCGCGGTCTCTATGACGAGAAGCTCGTGACGCTGATGCGGGCGGAGCACCCGGCGCTCGCCCGAAAGCTGACGCTCGAGCGTTTCCTGGCGCTTGAGCATATCGTGGTGAGCGTCACCGGCGTCGGGCCTGCGCCTGTCGACGAGGTGCTTGCCCGCATCGGCCGAACGCGGCGGGTGAAGCTGCGCGTGCCGAACTTCTTCGCGGCGGTCGAGATCGCCGCTCGCTCCGACCTGATCATGACCCTGCCTTCGAGCCTGGCGCGAGCGGCCGCCAACATGAAGCGCTTCGTGTCGTTGCCGCCGCCCCTCGATCTTGGCAGCTTCACGATGAGCCTCGTCTGGCACGCGCGCCAGCAGGACGCGCCCAGGCACATATGGTTGAGACGTGCCATTGTCACGGCGGCGGCGGATATGTCATCGGCGATCGACGTTAGAAACTGAGGCCGCAAAGCGGCTCCCTGGAACACAACGCCTCGAGCCGACCCGCGTTCAGGAAAGATGCTCTAGAACGGTCTCAACCGAAGCCCAGGTTCGGCGCTTGCGTTTCCGCCTGCGCCTTCAATCACGGTCGGCCCCCTCCGCCTGCCAGAGTTGGATCGGGTTGCCCTCTGGATCGGCAAGCCGGGCGAACCAGCCATTAGGGTAATGTTCGGTGTCGACCTCGACCGCAATTCCGGCTGCCGTGAGCTGTGCGACCATGGCCTGGAGGTCGCGCACCCGGAAATTGATCATCCACTGCTGATCGACCCGACCGAAGTAGTCACTAGTCGCGGCAAAGGGAGCAAAGACGGTGGCGCCCTGCTGTTGCTCCCACGAGCGGTCATCATAGCTTTCTGGCGGCAGCGCAACGCCGAGATGGCCGGCATACCATCGAGCGAGCGCATCGGGCTCCTTCGCTCGGAAGAAGAAGCCACCGATGCCGAGCACCTTTTCCATTTTATCTCCTTACTGACGCGATCGCGGTGATGACCATCCCAATCCATACGCGTAGTGCCAGGCGCTACATGGCTTCTTGGTTAAAAACCTGACAATGCCGCTGCACTGTGCAACAGCTCGTGTTTGTTGGCGAACTGTTCTGGAGGTCGCGGTGCGGACCAGGCAGACATTAGCTCGGCGCGGAATTTAGCTGTCTCCAGTGGTGATTTGACCCACGTTCGACTGTAGTGGAGATGACGGCCATCTGAGGGCCAGCAAATCATACCAATGGCAGGAAGATGTCGGTGATTGCCTCGTGCTCGGCAACCATCGGAACAATACTCATCCGCTGACAGTAGAGGGGAAATCCCGAAGGGCCTCACCGCTTGCCGGCAACCAGTCGCGATACAGGAATTCGATCGCCGGCTCGACATTTTCTGCTCCGATTGCGCGAAGCACGGCACATCGTCCGGCCGGAAGGACACCGGCTTCCACACCCTGCTCGTTCAGCTCGATTTTCCGATCGGTCGCTGCACAGATGTCGAGGCGGAGTTCGTCCGGCGGCGTCATGTCGGAATCCGAATGAAACACATTGTAGGTCGCACTGGACGCGGCGCTCAAACCGACAGACCTTCGCCAGGGGATGAATTTCTGGATAGTCTCGGCGACCAGGGCCGGATTGCCTCGGTGCTGCAGGACGGCGACGGGTGTTTTCGGCACGTCGATGATGTTGACGTCAGCCAATGAATACGCCGTTTTCATGAAGTTGCTCCTCGCGTTGGTCAATGGCCACAGGCCGGCAAACCACACCTCCAGTCGGGCGTGTCCCGAAATGGGGAAGGCAATTGCCCAAAGCTTTTCCGAAACGCGCGGGCGAAGGCGTCGGGCGCATCGTAACCGACGTCCAGCGCGGTTTCGGTCACGCTCGCCTCGTCCTTGAAGGCAAGCACCTGTCCCGCCCGTTTCATGCGAACGAGTTGAACGTAGCGATGCACTGATATGCCGAAATATCCCCTGAATTGGCGGTGGAAATGGTACTTGGACAAGGCCGCAACGGCACTAAGCGTGTCCAGGCCAAGATCATCCTCCAGATGCCGGTCGATGTAGTTCAACACCCGTTTCATACGCGTGTGGTAGGGATCTTGCCGCATCTTGCTCTCCTGTGGTGAGAGCAATCTGCCAGCTTGCGAGACAACGCGCTCGACTGTTCTTGCTGAACACAGGCGCCGTTCGCTTCGATGCGGAGCCGTTGGCGGTGGAGCACTGCTAACCGGGTTCAGACCGGCAGGCGGAACTGTTTGCGCAAGCTCTTGTCGAACATCTCTGCGGGGGCAAAGCGGCGCAGAATGCTGACCTGGCGCGCTGCCTTGCCGGCGGTATAGCGACGCCGCGGGCGGGCATCGGTCGCCGCCTTGACCACGACAGCCGCCACCACTTCCGGCGGATCGGCTTTGGGCATCACATCGCCCAGCAGCGCCTTGAGCCCGGCGCGCGCCCGATCATATTCCTGCAACACCGAATCCGGCTCGATCCCGTTCTGGTCGAAGACGGTACGCACGAATGCCGGCTCGATGACCGAGACGCGAATACCAAAAGCACGAACCTCGTGATCGAGCGATTCCGAATAGCCCTCAAGCGCGTGCTTGACCGCAGAGTAATGGGCTGAGTATGGCGCCGGCACCAATCCCAGAATCGAGCCGATATTGATGATGTGCCCTGCGCCGCGCTGCCGCATCGACGGCAACACAGCATTGATCATGCGGATGACGCCGAACAGATTGACGTCGAACAGGGCCTGCACCTGTGCGACCGAGGATTCCTCGGCACCGCCAAGCAGACCGACGCCGGCATTGTTGACCAGGAGGTCGATCCGCCCGGTCTGCGCCAGCACGGTCGAAACGAGGGCGCCGACAGAAGCGTCATCAGTCACGTCGCAAACCAGCATGGTCACTCCCTCCGGGCCGTTGCCGACAGGGCGGCGACTTGTCCCGAAGACGGTGAATCCTGCCCGCGCAAGCGCCTCGGCGCTGGCGTGGCCAATGCCCGAGGACGCTCCGGTCACCACAGCGGTTTTTTCGGAATTCGCATTCATTTCGTACTCCAAATCGTGAGGGCCAGACTTCTCTCGCCGGTTGAATTATGATCATTATAACATATTACGATCATAATGCAATATCAGAAGAGAAAGGCACTCACGTGCTACGAAAAGGCTGAAAGAACGCGTCACGCGGCCGGATCATGGGAGTTGCTGACCCATCCTGCGTCAGGACGAAATGGCGTCCTGACGTGTAGGGAGCGGGCTGTCTGCCAGGGGCAGCTTTGCCGTAGATTGCAGGGCGAGCGATCAGCCCGCCGGCTGGCCGCTGGGCGTCGAAGGGATGCGGGCGATGACCTTGATCTCGAAATCGAAGCCGGCAAGCCAATTGACGCCCACTGCCGTCCAGTTCGGATAGGGAGGTCCGCCGATCTCCTCCGCCCGGACCGCCAACACCGTTTCGATCTGTTGGTCCGGGTTGGTGTGGAAGGTGGTGACGTCGACAACGTCGTCGAAGCTGCACCCGGCGGCGGCCAGGACCGCGCGCAGATTGGCGAAAGCCCGCCGAACCTGATCCTCGAATGCGCGCTCGGGCGAGCCGTCCTCACGGCTGCCGACCTGACCCGATACGAAGAGAAGGTCGCCGGAGCGAATGGCCGCGGAAAATCGATGGATATCGTATAAGGCGTGGCGTTTGGCCGGATAGATGGCGTCACGTGCAGGCATTTCATGTTCCTTCTGTCTTGATAACGGGAGCGGACCGCCCGGAGCCGCCGAGTTGATGCAAGCAGGAGATAGGGCAATTGCATTACGCGCATTAGCGTTGAAATCGGCATGAGGTGATGCAAAATTGCCATCAATGTCCCGCCCGTCCCTCAACGATCTCACCGCCTTCGTGGCCGTTGCCACGCACCGCAGCTTCCGCCGCGCAGCCGACGAGATCGGCACGGCGCCATCCACATTGAGCCACGCCATGCGTGCGCTCGAGGAGCGCATGGGCCTGCGCCTTCTCAACCGCACCACACGCAGCGTCTCGCCGACGGAAGCCGGTTTCCAGTTGCTCGATCGCCTTCAGCCGGCGCTCGCCTCGCTGGACGAGGCGCTCGACAGCGTCGCCGGGTTCAGGGGCAATGTCGCGGGCACCGTCCGCATCAACGCACCGCGACTGGTGGCCGGGCTTCTCGTTCGCGGGGTTCTTCCGCGGATGGCGGAGCGCCATCCGGACGTGATCGTGGACATCGTCGTCGAGGGGCGGCTCATCGACATCGTGTCCAGCGGCTTCGATGCCGGCGTGCGCCTCCTCGGATCGGTCCCCAAGGACATGATCGCCGTGCCGCTTGCACGCGCGTTGAGGTTCATCTGTGTCGCGTCGCCCGCCTACCTCGATCGCTTCGGCGACCCGAAAACCCCCGAGGAATTGCAACGCCATCATTGCATCGGCCACCGCATGCCCAGCGGCAAGCTTTACCGATGGGAGTTCGAACGCGCCGGCCAGGAACTCTCGATCGAGGCAAACGGCCCCGTCGTCCTCGACGACGAGGAACTGATGGTCGAAGCCGCAATTGAGGATCTGGGCGTCGCCTACGTGGCCGATTGGGCCGCCGAAGCGGCCTTGTCCGGCGGCCGGCTGCGCAAGGTCCTGACCGCGTGGATGCCCGCTGCGGAAGAAGTTGCGGTTTACTACCCCGGACATCGAGCCGTACCGCCCGCACTGCGGGCGTTTCTCGATGTCGTCAAAGACCTGCGGAAGAAAGAACCTTAGCGACGAGCAGCCGCGCCATGACCGGTCGTTGGGCCGGGGGAGTGCTCAGTTCGTTGCTATTGCGCCAACGCATCAGTGTTCTGCCTCAGTGCGGACGAATCCTGCATTGGGCCGATGACCAGTTCGATCGGTCAGGCTGAAGCAGGCGATGACGCAAGTGAGGCCGAGGGCGGACCGGCAGCTTGTAGTTTGATATGCAGGTGAGCAGACATACAGCTCGGCGCAGGGATCCCCCATCTTTTGCTATCGGATAGCCGACATTCGCGGCAACCTGCGCTGATGTTCCGTTGCGGACTTCCCATATCGCACGAAAGAGCCGGACTTGATTGGAACTCTATCGTCGAGCAGATCAGCTACACGACGTAGTCTGCCAAACACCGACATTGCGCCGTCGCCTCGGTATGGGAACGCGCGAGCCGAGAAAATTCGGTAGTCGCGCAGCCGCCATCATGCAGACCTATTAGATTTAGGACCTAGAGGATCGATCAGTAGCATTTTCTGCCCACCAAGAGATAACGGGATGCATAAAGAGTATGCAAAGGTTCGAGGCAAGGAATGCATATGGACGATCCGCTTAGATCCATGAATCGGCCCGGTCTTGGACGTGCAACGATGGGCTACCAGCCGGCCGAGAATGATTTGTTGAGCGAGGTGCTGCGCGACCTGCGCCTTGCCCATGCGAGATACGGCCGCAGCGAGTTGACGGCGCCCTGGGGCATCGCCGTGCCGTTCAGGGAGGGCGTACGATTTCATGCGCTGCTCGAGGGTCAGTGCTGGATACAAGCCAAGAGCTTGCCACCGCTGCTGCTGGAATGCGGCGATGTGCTTCTTCTTCCCCACGGAACAGAGCACACCATGTCCGACCGCCCCAAAGGGAGAGCCTTGCCACTGGACGATATCAAACCGGCGTTGATCGGGAATGGAACCTACGAATTGAAGTCCGGCGGCGGCGGTCCGCGATCGCTGATCGCATGCTGTACGATCGGCTTTGAGGGGCCGACGGCAAATCCGCTCCTGGAACTGCTGCCTCGGGTGATGCATATCCGCTATGCAGAGCACAGCGATACTGACCTGCCAAACCTCCTTGCTATGATGGCGCGGGAGGCTGATGGGCAAAGAATCGGATCGGCAACGGTAATGGCGCGCCTTGCTGATATTGTCATGACGCAAGTAATCAGATCCTGGGTCGAGACGTGTTCCGACAATCTGACTGGTTGGCTGGCAGCCGTGCGGGATCCGCAAATCGGGTCTGCGCTTGCAAGAATCCATCGCTCCCCCGGCGAAGACTGGCCAGTCGATCGCCTGGCGGCATTGTCTGGGCTGTCGCGATCGAGGTTTTCGCAGCGATTCAAGGGTCTGTTGTCGGTATCTCCCGCCCGCTATCTCCTGCAATGGAGGCTTAGGCTGGCCGAATCCTGGTTGCGGAACGGATATATGTCGCTGTCACAGGTCGCGTCTGAGTTGGGATATGAGTCCGATGCATCCTTCAGCAGGGCATTCAAACGCTTCATAGGCGTCTCGCCAGGCGCGGTCCGAGATTCCGGGCGCGGGTGAGCATAGCAGAGACGGGATCGGTCCTGCATATCGCCTGATGCGATCCGCGGCTAATGTAATCAGTGCGACAAACGGTCAGACATTCAAGCGTTTCTGCCATAGCGGCGCCGCGCCAGGATCTGCAAATTCTCAAATGCCGTAACCACTTCGACCGATTCGCGAGCCAAAGCAGCGACTGCATCGCGGTGGATTATCGAAGGAGCAATAGCCGGCATTTCGCATGCGCCATGAACGCAAGACGTGTGAATGCAGAATACCTCCTAGGCCGCTACCAGAAGGAGACTCATATGGCGTTGGTGTTGCCTGATCTTCCCCCACCAGCCACTGGCGAACACACGCCCTATTGCATTATCGCCAAGCATCGCGCCGCTCCTGGTCAAGGCGAAGCGCTCGTTACCCGGATGCTTGAGGATCTCGAAGCGACGAGATCAGAAACGGGCTGTCTACAATTCCACATCCATCGTGATCGATCCGACCCCGATCTCATCGTCATCTACGAAGTCTGGCGCAGTGTCGATGCAGTCAAGAGCCACTTCAGCGAAGCCTATGTCCAGAGGTTCGTCGTAGATGGTGGTGAGCTCGAACCGGGCGACATGGAGACGCAGTGGCTTGAGATGCTGAGCCCATATGCCAGCGGCAGAGATCCGCGATGACCGGTGACGAACAGTCTCTTCTGAATCAGCGAGTCGTGATCGTTGGCGGGACAAGCGGCATGGGCATGGGGGCGGCTCTTGCGGCCTCGCGCGCAGGCGCCGAGGTCATCGCGCTCGGGCGGCGGCCACCGGCGAAATTGGCTGCAGAACAAAGCGCCCACGGTTCAATTACCTTCCAGTCGCTGGACATGACCGACGATGCGGCGGTCGAGCAAGTATTCGAAACGCTGGGGGCGCTCGACCACCTTCTCATCACCGCAACTCCACCAAGTCCTGGAGGAACCTTCCTCTCCCAAACGCTGGCCGACGCGCAGGCCGTTCTGTATGGCAAGCTCCTGGGCAGTTGGTCTTGCGCGCGGCACGCGGCGCCCAAGATGCGGAAAGGCGGTTCGATCACATTCACTACTGGCGGCTTGGTGACCAAGCCTCGCATGGGCGCTTCGATGATGATGGTCGCGTTCGCTGGTCTGGAGGCGCTGACACGAGCCCTTGCGCTCGAACTCGGCCCGATCCGCGTCAACACAATCCGTCCAGGCGTCATAGACAGCGAAATGTGGGCCGGCATGCCGCAAACCAAGCGGGAGGCGTTTTTCGCGCTGGTGCGCGAGAGCTTCCCAGCAGGTCGCGTTGGAAAAGTCGACGATATCGGCAAGGCCGCACTTTTCCTGATGACTAATGATTTCGTGACCGGCGCTATTCTAGAAGTTTCAGGAGGTGAAACGCTGGTCAGCATCGAATGATCTAACAGATAGAGCCTCAAGGGTTAAGAGATCAGTATCGATCCGGTTCACGCGGAAAGTTCACAACGGTGACCCTCAACCAAGCGCGTTACAGCAATTTCCAATAAACAATGGACCGCAGATGAAAAGAATCATTGAGACACTACACGTTGCCCTAATTGTCGTTGCGTTTGCCATCCCGGTTCCTTCCGGCGCATTGGCTCAAGATGGCTCGGCCGCGGCTGCGCCCCCGACGCAGTCCGAGTTACCCAAATGGCTTAGTCGCGGATTGCCGGGTCAGGCGCATGAGGTTCTGGCGCCACTAGTTGGCACCTGGCGGGTCCAGTTGAGCTTCTACGGCACGCTCGGCCGCAGCCCCGATCAGCCGCCGCTCGTGACGGACGACCTCATTAGCCGTCGGCAGTGGTTGGCAGGCGGCCGTTACATCGAAGACACGATGGAGGGGACGCTGGATGGAGCGCCAATCTGGCGCAAAGGCTGGCTCGGCTACAGTATCATGGACGACCGATACGAGTGGATTACGATCGATCCTGTCAACACAACCATGATGTACTACGAAGGCACCCCTGGATCCGGAAATCAAAGGCCCATCAGCATGTCCGGGGCCTTCACCGACCAGGGTGTGGCTGGCGAAGACACGGTCGGCAAGTCGATCGGCATGCGCACAATAATCAAAATCGAGAACAACGATCGCCATGTCTTTGAGCTCTATTTCACGCGTCCCGGACAGCAAGAGACGTTGGCCACACGCGGCCTCTATACACGGCTGAAAGAGTGAGCGCGTCCGCTCGAGGACGGCCCGGCGTCTGATTAGCTCGCTCGGTGCTTGGCAATGGCGCAACCGCGACCTCCAGCGCTGTCTACTTTCAGGAAGCCGCAAAGCTGATCTTTACGGCCGACATGAGGCGCAAAAGCAGCCATGCCGCCGTCGCGTGTGAGACTCTGCTTCGGGTCACAAGCAGAACAGCAGCCCCCTACGGCTCGTCCCTCAAATCGCGCAAATTAGACACAACGCGGCGGTTCTGCGACCTGCAGGCGGTGTCGGGGCAGTCGCGGACGAGCCTGTCCTTGCCGTAGCCCTTGGCCCACATGCGGTTGCGGCCTATGCCGCCGGCGGCGAGGTAGTCCATCACCGCATCGGCGCGCTGCTGCGACAGCGCCGTTTCACTTGCGCCGGGATCGTCGGCGAAACCCTGCAGCTTGAGCAGCCAGCGCGGATGCTTTGCTAACCAGGCGATCTGGGTGTCGAGGGTGGCCTTGGCGACAGAATCGAGCGCGGCCGAACCTTGCGTGAAATAGGTGCGGCGGCCGACATTGAGGATAAAATCCTCCTCGCTGCCCGGCTGCACGTTCTGGAAGCCGGCAACCTCGGTGTTGGTGATGTCGGGCGTGGAAGGGGCCAGCGTGTTGCTGGTCGAGCAGGATGCGGCCAGCACCAGCAGGCCGGCGGCGAGCAGCCGGCGCGTGTTCTCAATCATGCGGTTCATGAGGCGCCAATCATTCGACAGTGGTGGAAGCGGGCGCCTGGTCGGCGATGTGCGGCAGGACCTGCACCGCGGTGCCGATCGGGCAGCGCTGGTAGAGGTCGATGATGTCTTCCGGGAACATGCGGATGCAGCCGCTGGAAGCGTCGGTGCCGATGCTCCATGGCTCCAGCGTGCCATGCAGGCGGTAGCCGGTGTCGGCGCCGTTGCGGTGCAGATAGAGCGCGCGCGGCCCGAGCGGATTGTTGGACGCGCCGCCTGCGACCATGTGCGGTAGGTCCGGCTTGCGCTTACGCATTTCGGGGGGCGGGACCCATTGCGGCCACAGCGCGCGGCGGTCGATCGTCGCGCGGCCGTACCATTTGAAGCCGTCCTTGCCGACGCCGACGCCGTAGCGGATGGCGGTCTTGTTTTCCATGATGACGTAGAGGAAGTGGTGGCGGGTATCGACGACGACGGTGCCGACCGGCTCGCTGCTGAAATACTTGACGATCTGGCGATGCCATCTCTTGTCGATCTTGGCGAAGTTGGTCTTGCGATAGACAAAATTGTTGTCGCTGGCGGTACCGGCGAAAAAGGATTTTGCCGCCGCGGCTTGAGCAATATTGCTGGTTGCACCCATCGCGACCAGCGCCAGGCCGCCGAGCACGACACCCCTGCGTGACAAAACCATCGGCAATATTCCCCCCCATGCCAAAAGCTTGGCGGACCATAGTTGAGAATTACTTCGCCTCAAAGTGGAAAATGCTGCGTTGCTTCAGTCCGCCGTGTCCGGACAGTCGGCAATTTGGCGGCGAGTGACCGAATTGTGACAATCTTGCCGAGGACGAACGTCTAACCTAAACCCCATCCAGGCCCTTAACCAAATTGGCGCGGCTGTTTGGGACCGAGCGTAGTTGCGACATTGCCCTATCCGGACGTGTGAGCAATGCCCACCAGCAGGTTCAAAATCTTGCGGAAGCCGTGCGCCTCATAGATGCCGATCCAGACCAGGGCGTTGCTACTGCCGCGGCCGCGCTGGGGCTTTCCTATTCTTCGCTCTATCGACTGTTCCGGAACCTCGTGGGCCAAAAACGATACGCGGGCGTCATGCGCTATTATCGACTAGTTGGGGCTCTGCTGGCCGACGCGCCCGCCGGCGGACTGGCGCAATTGGCCGCCAGCAAGGCTATTTCGATCAAGCCCATGCGAGCCGCGATTTCCGGCGTTATACAGGCATCGGGCAAGCCGAATTCCGGCGCCATTTAAACGGAATTGCCAAGTTGATGAACACTCTTTGAACATCTGCACAATCGCGTAGGCGCATGCAGCCTGTGTCGACGGCTCTGTCGCTCAGGATGCGCCAGCGGCGGCATGCTCATCACAGGAGATATAAAATGGCCGACACGACAACACCCCACACCGCGCTTCTCGCGGCCCTCACGACAGAGCATTTCGTGCAGCAATCGGCGATCAGCGCAACTATCAGCGAAATGGCGTCGCGAACGACCATCTACATCATGTCTCTATCGAGCGCTCTAGTGGCGACGGGCTTTGTCGCGCAGTCGCCTGAATTCCTTCAGCCGTTTCTCCTAGCCGTGCTGCCATCGCTCTTTTTGCTGGGTAGCTTCACCGTCTTAAGGTTGATCGATATAGCCGCCGAGAACATGCAGGCCCATATCGGCATCGCCCGGATCAGGGCCTACTACCGAACGCTGGGGGAGGATGCTGCTTTTCAGTTTTCCAAAGAGTTCGGCCGTTGGCCAGAAAACGACGCCGAACCGTCGCTGCGTGCCGGGCCGCTCCTGGCGCATCTCACCACAGCCGCGACGATGATCGCTTTCGTAAAAGCCATTGTCGCGGCGGCGGGCGTGACCCTTCTAGCACTATATGTCGGATCAGCGTTGGCGCCTGCACTGTGCCTTGGTGCCGGCACAACAACCGGCTTGATGATACTTTTCTATTGGTACCAACGCCTTCGAACGAAAGGCATGGTCCGTCTCGCCAAAGCTTATGGCCCTGAAAAGAGCGTTCTTTGAGCGGGAGGGGTCAATGCAGTCGGGGTGATACAGCGCATCCGGGCTTTGTCGCCTATCGCAGGCCACTTCAACTGGCCGGCAACACAATGACCGATTTGAAAGCCGGGCCCATCTATTGGCGAAGCGATGTGGTTGGTAGAGCCGACGGATAGTCGCCGGCTCCACATCACGTCTTTTGGCAAGAACGCCTAGCGGGACGAAGGCGTACCCGTAACTCCTAGCGCCAGCTTTCGCTTGGCGAGCGCCCAGGCAGTGGTTTTCCAACAGCGCGACCGCGATGAAAACGAGACTTGGCCGATGGCAACAGCGAGCGTGGCGAGCGCTTTGTCGTCGTAGAGGCTGGAAGCTCGGGCGTACAGCGCATCCGAAACGCGTTCGTTGCCGGCATCCGGGACGAAAATGGCCTCGACAAGGGCCAGTGCAACCCGTTCCGCTTCGCTGAAGCAGGTCGCCGCCTTCCACTGCGCTACTGCGGCGATGCGTTCGTCCGTATCCTGCGTTTTTCGCAGTTTGGACTTGTGCAACGCCGTGAGATACTCGCTGCCCACAATCTGACGTGCCCGAAGTTGGACCAGGTCTTGGGAGGAATGGTTCCGGTTGCGGTGGCTTTCGCTTGACCGGGGCGGTACTCGGGCGCGAGCGGAGCCTTAGAAATGACTCGCCACCAACTGCAAGCCCCCCACGATGATGTCATCCGAGTCCTGCAGGGCGAGCTAACCAGCGGACCGGGCCCACGGTGTAGATAGCGAAACTACGCACTCGTCTGCATCGAGCTCAGTAGGCGTCGCTCTTCTTCGACAATATAATCGCGGATGATTGGGACATCGTCACGGCGAGCCGAGATCAGTATCTGGAAGACAAAATTTGAACCGTTTAGGAAGCCGAGTTCGGCCGACGCCAGATAGAAATCCCACATACGGCAGAAGCGTTCGCCCATCATGGCGACTGCCTCCTCGCGCCTGGCCTCATAACCGAGACGCCAATCGTGGATCGTCCAGTAATAGTGCAGCCGCAAATTTTCGCAGTCGGCGCACCAGATCCCCGTGCGCTCCAACGAGGCAAACACCTCTGACAAAGCCGGCACATACCCACCTGGAAAGATATACTTGCGGATGAACGGCGCCGTCGTACCAGGCGGTGACATGCGTCCGATCGCATGAACCAATGCGAAGCCGCCCTCCTTCAACAATCTACTGATGGTTGTGAAATAGCTGTCGAAATGAGCGACGCCTACGTGCTCCATCATTCCGATCGAGACAACACGGTCGAATTGTCCGCTGACCTCGCGATAGTCGACCTCGCGAAAATCGATCTGATGAGCGACCCCGGCCTCGATCGCTCGAAGCCGAGACGCCGCCAATTGCTCCGTCGAAACGTTGATCGCCGTGACCTTCACGTCGCAATACTTGGCGAGATAGATGGCGAGAGCGCCCCAGCCTGAGCCGATTTCCAACACATGCATGCCCGGCTCTAGCTTGAGCTTCGCGGCAATGTGGCCATGCTTGTCGATCTGCGCTTGCAGCAGATTGTTGTCCGGTGCCGTATAATAGGCGCACGAATAGGTCATTGTCTCGTCGAGCCATAGCTCATAAAATTTCGTCGGGATGTCGTAGTGATGCTGAACGTTTTTTGCGGCGAGACCGAGCTTGTTGTTCTGCTGGCGTCGGCGCAACGCACGCCAGACTTTCCGCAACGCCTTCTGAACGGGGTGGGCTGCCAACCCAGTGCGGTTGACAGAAAAAAGTGACAAGAGGTCAAATGCTTTGCCACCGTTCTCGATCACCAAGCGGCCATCCATGTAGGCTTCGGCCGCCTTCAGTTCCGGATTGAAGAAGATCTCGCGTTCGACCGCTTTGTCGGTTAGGCGGATCGTCACGTCGGGCCCATCCTGTCCACTGCCGAAGGCTTGCCTGAAACCGTCCTCGAATATGACAGTCAGGCGCCCGTTTTTTACAAAACGGGAGAGCAGATTTGGCAGCAGACGCATTGTGGCTCGTTTCTCGTCACTTGCCCCGTAAGTATGACTGCCCGGTGTCGGTACATCAATACCGATCTGGGGCGGAGAGGGATCGGACTTCAGAAGTCTCCTCCCAATGCCGAAGTAGCGACCCATCCGGGGCCGCCTGCCCCGCGATCGGAAATGTCTACCCTGGCGCAATAAGATGTCCAAGGTGGTCGCCGGCAGCGTCTGCTATCCGGCAATCGCAAAGATCGCTTCAAGGGTGGACATGCGGCGCAAAGCAGCCATGCCGCCGTCGCGTGTGAGACTCTGCTTCGGGTCGGAGAACGAACCCGCTAGGCGGGAGGCGCCTGCGGTTGAGGTAGAGATCAGGGACCGGTCGTCGCGCCCGCATTGAGCGTCATTCGGCGGCGGCAGAGCATGACGGGCTTCTTCAACAAGGAGCCTGACCATGACCCATCCCGCTCTCGATGCACATCCATCAGCCCTTTGCGCCAGCGGTTGATCGGCGACATGAACATGTGGCGTTTCTCACGGGAGACGCAGCGCAACTATCTCCGACCCATTCGGATTTGCGTAGCGGCGCGAGCCAGGCGGCGAAGGTGTCAGCCTAGTGCAAGACCGGCCAGGTCACGGAAGAAGGCCAGATCGCCTGATGATGCTTGGCAGGTTTTCCAACGCGGGCCGATGTCTGCGTTGCGCGCCCGCATCGAAAAACCTTCACCGAGTCGGTCATCTGATGGAGGCGCCAGAGCCTCCAAAGGCGGACGATCGACAGCTTTTTGAGGTGAGCGTAACGAGATTCGTCAACGGGCGGATCCCCAAAAACGGCACCGACCCGAGAACAGTGGCTTTATCATTTTTTTGAATCCTGCGCGGTAAGGTTCCGCGCATGTGGTTGAAGACTTACTTGATCATCACCGGCGTCGGCGCGTTCGTGGCGCTGACAATGCCATGGCTGGTCATCATCGGCAGTTTCCTGATTATCCCGGGACTCATCCTCGCGTCGATGCCAACGGCCTTCATGTATGGCGTCGCCTTCGCGCTGTTCCGCTTGCTGCTCGGAAGTTTCGTTTCAGGCGTTCCTCTGAACGTCATATCGGGCGCCGCGACGCTGGCATTGTTCTGGACCATCCCCCAGCCAGGCCTCACCTGGGCGAGGGACAAGCTGGCCAGCCTGGAGGAGCCGGACATTCAGCCGAGCGCACCGATTGCGCTCAACGGCGACATTCTCCTCGCCCGCCCGTTCGAGGGCCGTTGCGACGCATTGTGCGCGGCCTTGCTCAAAACCCCGGGCGTCACTTCAGTCCGCGTCCAGACCCTTCGCGGTCATTCCAATACCTATCGCATCGTGCCGGACTCGACGCCCGGCAAACGAAGCACCGTTATCGGGCATGGCCTGCTGGAAGAGCGGCGTTACGATGCCTCCGATCCACTCGCCCCTCAGCGCGCGCTGGAAGCCGAATGGAACCTGATGATGTCAGAGGGCAAGGCGCTGCTGCAAAGCGACGACGCCCCCGAACCCGGCTTCACCATCGCGATCGAGGACGGCCCTGCCGTGCCCGATGCCAAGCCCCGGTCGGGACGGGTGGATTGGTCGCTCGAACCCTCCGCACCCCACCGCAAGGCGCTCACCATCACCGACGCCGGTGAACAGGTGCTGCTGCGGCAGTCGATCCTGTCGATCTTTGCCCCGGCGGCGCCGTTGCTGATCGGGACTTCGGGCGGGATCGAGAACTTCCGGTTCGGCTGGGAGCGTCGGCGGCTCGGTGACGGAAGGATGTACGCCGAGGTTCCGGTCAACCGGCTGCTACTCGACCACACCAGCGTTTCGCGCGGCGTGGATATCGAAGCGGCGAAAACGAGAACGCGCGAGGAACTTGCCAGAGCGCTCGACGATCCGCTTAAGCCGGTGAGCGATCCCGCGTTCGCGCTCGCCAATCAGTGGATGGACTCGTTCCGCGCGAACGACCAGCCGCTCGGCGAGAGCGACCGGCGTCTGCTGGTTCGCATCTTGGAGGACCCGCGGGTGCGATCCTCAGACGGGCTGTGGGCGATCATCAAACAGGTCGATGGCGACTCCGCCGATCTGCGGCGGCTCGCCGCCCGCCGCTACCTCGCGGCCACCGACAAGAAGGAGGCGCGCCACTGGATCAATGCCCTGGCCGGCCTCCCTGTAGGTGCATACGCCGATCCTCTGCCGGAAGAGCGCGCAATTGTCGCCGATCCGGCGGTCAGCCGCTTTGCCACCGGCCTGATCAAGCGCCAGGGCGAGCGCGGCGTCGATGCCGTGCCCGACCTGTTGCGGCTGCTGCGCGAGTACTCCGTCTACGATCCGGGCAAGTATGGCTTCAGCGACCTGACCGCGGCCACCGATGCCGTGCGAAACGGCTTTCGCCGCATTGGCCCTGCGGCCTCTTTCGCGCGGGTTGAGATCGAGCAACTCCTGGCTTCGCCGGGTCTGGAGTACCGCTACAAGACGCTCGGCCAGGAAGAATGGGACACGCTGCTGGTCGTCCTCGGGAAGCCTGTCGAAACGCTTACCAAGCCGGAAAACCGAAGTGGTACCGACGCGAGGTACCGCGAGCGCGTCGCTCAACGGGCCGCCAGGCCTTACGATCCGCGCCGGGATTGATCGACGACACGGGACGAGAACCTCGCCAATTTATTGCATGCGGATTCCGCTATTTCGGCCTAATCGTTCAAGCGATTGATCGTGCTTCGAAACATCCTGCTTTTTGGAAGAGTGTGCCGCCGCTCAGAGGCAGAATCTCAGCGCAGAGTAACGTCAATGGTTTGATTCAGCCCTTGTCCGCGATGGCGGGATCATTGGTTACTGGCGCAACCATGATCTCCAGCGTGGTCGTTGGCTATGTCTGCTTTCAGGAAACGGCAAAACTGATCTCAACGACCTGAATGAGGCGCAGGGCCGACCGACACAAGGTTTGGGGCCACCCCGATTGCGGCTGTCGGCCCGCTGGTCACCGCCAGCCCCGCGCTTTCCCCATAGCATCCACCCTGCACCCCGCGGCTTCCTGCTTGGGAGGTTTTCCAACGCGGGCTGATGTCGATCCCAGCCCGCACCCTCGCGTTGCGGCCCACATCGAAAAACCTTCACCGGTATGCCGTTAAATCGTGTAGTATCGACGTTTTCGGAGACGGCATGTCCGAGGAGCGGGTTGAGCGCCGTCTGGCGGCGATCCTGGCTGCCGACGTGGTAGGCTACAGTCGCCTGATGGAAGCAAATGAAGAGCGAACGCTCGGCGCGCTTCGCCAGCATCGCCGCGAGTTCTTCGATCCAACTGTAGCCAAGCATGGCGGGCGCATCTTCAAGGTGATGGGCGACGGCTTGCTTGTCGAGTTCGGCAGCGTTCTCAATGCGGCCCGTTGTGCCGTAGAAATCCAGCGCGGGATGGTAGAGCGCAACGCCGGGATCCCGAAAGACCGCCATTTCAAGTTTCGGATGGGCATCAATCTCGGCGATCTTGTCGTCGACGGCGACGATTTTTACGGCGACGGCGTGAACATGGCAGTCCGGTTGCAAGGTCTCGCCGTACCCGGCGGCATTGCCTGTTCGGAGGCGGTGCGCCACGAGGTCGGCAACAAACTCGACCTGGACTTCGCCGATCAGGGTGCCAGGACGGTGAAGAACATGTCCCATCCGGTGCATGTCTATTTCGCCAATTGGGGGAATGTCGCCTCGCGCAACGAAATGCGGACCGGCGAGATTGGGACGCGCCCCGACAAGCCTTCGGTGGCCGTCCTGCCCTTCGCCAATATGAGCAACGATCCCGACCAGGAGTTCTTCAGCGACGGGATCACCGAGGACATCATCACGGACCTGTCCAACGTTTCGGGCCTCTTCGTGCTCAGCCGCAACACCGTCTTCGCCTGCAAGCGCCGCGCCCTGAACCTGGAACACATCGCCAGTGAACTCGGTGTCGCCTATGTGGTCGAGGGAAGCGTCCGCAAAGCCGGGAACCGCGTCAGGATCAATGCCGAACTGACCGAAGGGGCGAGCGACGGCCACGTCTGGGCCGCCCGCTATGACCGCGACCTCACCGATATCTTCGCCGTGCAGGACGGGATCACCAAGGCAATCGTCGAGCAGCTCAAGGTCAAACTCCTTCCCGAGGAGAAGAAGGCGATTGAGCAAGCGCCGACCGAGAATGTCGAAGCCTATACGCATTATTTGAGAGGCCGCGAGTATTACCACATCGCGTCGAAGGCAAACCACCTGATGGCCAGGCAAAGTTTCGCCAGGGCTATCGAACTCGACCCGAGCTATGCTCGAGCCTATGCCGGCATCGCGGTCTGCAACACGCGGCTCCGCTCGCAATTTGGCTTCGACATTCAGGTCGAGGATATTCTGGCAACCACTGCAAAGGCGTTGGCTATCGACCCCAATCTGCCAGAAGCGTATGCGGCCATGGGGCACGCCCTTTCCGGCGCTGGTCGCCGCGCCGAGGCAGTTGCCGCCTTCGAGCGGGCTTTGGCCATCAATCCTAACTGCCATGAGGCCAATCGCTACTATGCCGAGTTCTGCGTGACCCAGGGTCAGTTCGAAATGGCAGCGACGTATTTCCTGAGGGCAATGGAGATCAAGCCGGCGGATTATGGTGCGCCGGTTATGCTCGTGAACGTCTTCCGCTCGCTCGGGCAGAACGATCAAGCCGAAAACTATGCGCGGATCGCGATAGGGAAGGCCGAGGAGGAGCTAAGGCTCCACCCGGAGAATGCCAATGTCGGATGCCTTGGCGCGATCATGCTCGCCTTCCTCGGTGAGCACGATCGAGCATTGGCATGGCTCGAGCGCTCCCTTGCGACCGAATCCGGCGACATCAACATCCAGTACAATGCCGCCTGCACCTATGCGCTGCTGGGCGAGAGCGACCGGTCGATCGACCTGCTGGAGGCCTGGTTGCCTCAGGTCGGCACGGAAATGAAGCTGTGGTTCAAGAACGACTCCGATTTCGAGCCCATTCGCGGCCACCCGCGCTACCCCAGGCTGATAGAACTCACGGAATAGGGCGGGGCCGGCGCGCGTTCGCAGACCCGACAAACAAAAGGCTCACGTTGCTTATGAAGTTCTCGCCAAGCAACGGAGATTAATTTATGCTAAGCTAATATAGGTCGTGGGGTACTGGGATGACGACCCGGTTCAGGCTCTTTGTCCAGCCTCCGTTCGAGGACGCTCGAGCGTGCCCTGAAATCGTCACGGTTTCATCGCCGCTCGGAAGCGTCGGTGTCGGCCCGTCGAATGTATGTCGTGGAGCCGGTCGGCAAGACCAGGCCCTATGGCGTGAACCGCGCGCCCTTGGGAACGCCGTTTATCTATCTGCCGCCCTGGACAGGAAATATCCTCGCGCCGGCAGTGCCCGACGAGCGCGGCAATTTCGATCACTACCAGCCATCGATGCCCGGCTTCGAGGCCGCGCATCTCTTCGGCTCCGTGCGGTTCACGCTCGATGTGTGGGAACGCTATCTCGGCCAGTCGGTTGCATGGCATTTCCGCGATCATCATGAGCGTCTGGAAATCTCGATCCTGCCGACGTGGAACAATGCGCAGTTCGGCTACGGCTATCTCGAAGTGGGCAGCCAGTTCGAGACGGACGGAAGTATCCTCCCTTTCAGCCTCGACTTCGACATCATCGCCCACGAGGTCGGCCACGCTATAGCCTTCGCCGTGCTGGGCGTGCCGGGCCTGGGCAAAGAGTTCCCCGAATATGTCGGCTTCCAGGAAGCCTTCTCCGACTGCGTGTCGCTGATCGCCGCCATGCATTTCCCGTCGGTGATCAACAATGTGCTGGACGAGACGCGCGGCAACCTCTATCTCGCCAACCGTCTCGCGCGCTTTTCGGAATTTTCGCCGCATAGCCAGATAAGGTTGGCAAACAACCAGCGGACGATGGCCGAATTCGTCCACGGTTGGAAGAACGAGCATGACCTGTCGGAGCCGCTCACCGGCGCGATATTCGACATTCTGGTCGATATCTTTCACGAGAGTTTGGTGGCCCGCGGCCTGATCTCGTCCGAGATCGAGAATCTCGCCGATGTCGCCGAAGCCGATCCGGCTGCCCGGGCGCCGCTGCAGGACGCCTTCGACCGCGCTTTCGCCCGCCGGACCGACGGCTTCCGCGAGGCGCTGCTCGATGCGCGCGACGTCGTCGGGATGTATCTCGCCGAAACGCTATGGGCTTTGGGGCCCGATTTTCTGGACTATGGAGATGTCGCGACAGCGATGCTCGCCGTCGATGAGGTCGAGACGGGGGGTGAGTTCGCAAGGCTCATCGGTCGCAACTTCAGGCGTCGGGGCATCGGCGAGCTGCACGCTGGCAGGCGGATCAACAATAGGCCGCGCCGCGGCCATTCCCATTCGGCCCGCACCTTGCTGCCGAGAGATATATCCAATTTTCCGAAGATGACTTATCGAGAAAGAGTTATGTTAGCAAGGTCGATGTCTAGCTAGATAATAATAACGGAGAGGAAGATGTCAGATAATGAAACACTACTTGGCGTATCGTCTGTATATCTGTTTGGTCGGTTGCTTGAAGACGTGATTTTGAGAGGAGGCGGCATATACGATAACTTGCAGGTACCAAGACCAGGAAACAACAATTTTCTGCGGCGTCAGCTCGAACATGTTGTTGGAACTGCTCCGAATCAACGCCCCGATGCGCGTCTGGCACGGATTTTTTCTTTTTCCTTCGAGGGAGCATTTTATGAACTGGCTCCGCCAGCGATTTTTCTCGTCCATGGGGCCGGTCTTGACCCCGACGATCCCTCCCCAACCAATGCCGACGACGTAGTTGAGTACAAAAGACTGTCCCGGGCTCCCGGGTCCAGTGCGCGAACGGGCCTCGGCTTGCAGATCGGGGCTTTCTCCAGGGACATAAAAGTATGGATTTACGACAAGAGCGACCATTCGCTCAGGTTGGACGCAGAGACGGGGTCACTCGAGCAAACCCTGCTATCTGGAGAGGCCTATGGCGGAGGCATGGGCAGGTCGGGCGGCGGTATGGGCAGATCCGGTGGCGGCATGGGTAGGTCGGGCGGCGTGATGGCAAGATCAGGCGGATGGACGCCACGAAAACCAAATGATCTCGATTGATCTCGTCGAACATGCCGCAGGAACAAGGGAGGAACTTCGTATGGCTGTAGATATAGATTATCTGGAAGTAAGCCCTGTTAAAATCGTCAAGGGGGGCGTTGGATACTTTGACATTGTTGGCGATGAGCTCCTGACGGCCAACTTGGAATTCTACGCCTCATTCGATGAGGCTGGCGCGCAACCGGACGATCAAATTGAAGTCCATGTCGATGATTCGAAGACAGGAAAAGAAACAAGACTGCCGATGATTGCTGAGGCAACTGAAAAAGCGGACAACGATGCGAATAAGGTACGCTGGGTTGTGATCAAATTGGATGGCAATATAGAGGACGCCGCACAAGGTTTAATAGTCATTTAGAGAGGCCTTCGCCGCCTGCAATCCGGCCCGCCAGAAGTCGGCTCCTGGCGCTGTTCCCACTATTTGAGCACACGCATTGCACGGAGCCCGTGCGCAGTTAGTCGACCACACCACTCAAGGTATTAGCACGACCTTGCCGGTCGAGCGGCGCTCCTCCAGCGAGCGGTGCGCTTCGTTGGCCTGGTCGAGCGGGTAGCGGCCGCCTTGCGTCACGGCAAGCTGGCCGCTGGCGGCCAGCTGGAAAAGCTCCGACAGGCTGGCCCTGAGGCCATCGGCAGAGAGCAGCGGCAGCAGGGCGAAACCTCGCAGGGACTGGTTCCGGGTGATCATCGCTTCCAGTTCCGCAGCGCCGACCGTGTATCTGCCCAGCGCCGCAAAAACCAGCTCTCCGCCAGGCGCGAGCGCTTGCAGCGATGCCGCCGTCATCGAGCCGCCGACAATGTCGTAGACGACATCGACGCCGGCGCCGCCAGCCGCCTCCCGCACTCGCGCGGGCCAATCCGCCGCGCTGTAGTCGACCGCGGCATCGGCGCCAAGCGACAGGGCAAGATCGAGCTTGGCCCTGCTGCCGGCGACCGCGATCACGGCGCTGGCGCCCTGGCGTTTGGCGAGCTGGACCAGCAACGAGCCGACACCGCCCGCGGCTGCAGTGACCAGCACCGACTTGCCGGCTGGCGGGCTTTGCCGCAGCAGATGAAAGGCCGTCAGTCCCTGCACCATCAGGGCCGTCGCGTCTTCGAATGAGAGCGCGTCGGGCAAAGGCACGGCCAGCGATGCGTCGATCGTCACATAGTCGGCATAGCCGCCAAACGGGCGCTTCGAAGCGAACAGCGGCGCAGCTATGCGTGTCCCGGTCAGCGAGATGTCAACCTCGTGACCAAGCGCCTCCACGGTCCCGGCAGCCTCGACGCCGAGAACCATCGGCAATTGCGGCGTCATCGCGTAGCGATCCCCGCGCATCAACACCTCGAAGAAATTCACGCCGGCCGCATGAACGCGGATCAGCACCTCGCCTGCTTGCGGCTCCGGCTTCGGCATCTCGACGATGTCGAGGACGTCGGGACCGCCGAAACGGTTGAGTTGAATGGCTCTCATGGCATGCACCCATCGCTATGGCATCGGCTGCTGTTTGCCACTATCTGCCTGATCGCGACCACACACTCATTTGTCCCCTGCTGACCAGGAGGTGACCATGGCCATGCCGACCAAAACGGGGCCGACCAAAACGGGGCCGACCAAAAGGCTGCTCAAGAGACTGCCTCTGCTGCCGGCGGAACGCGCGCTGAAAGTGATCTCGGGCCGATGGAAGGCTGTCATTCTCTACCATCTCTTTGACGGCCCCCGGCGGCTGTCGGCGCTGAAGACGCTGGTGCCTGATATCACCCAGAAAGTGCTGATCCAGCAGCTTCGCGAAATGGAGGAACACGGCCTTGTCAGACGCGAGATCTTTGCCGAGATCCCCTCACGCGTCGAATATTCGGCGACGCGCCTCGGCCTCAGCCTCGAGCCTATCCTTCTGGCGCTCTGTGAGTGGGGCCAGCACCATGCGGATGAGTTGAACGAGATGGACCGCCTCGCCGACTGTATCATCAGGCCTCGGCAGGCGCGGCAGCCAGCCATCGCCTGAATCAAAAGGGGCGACGCAAGCGCCGCCCCGGGAACCCTTGGGAGGACTGTCCTGGTCTGCGGTTCAGGCCGCCTTGACTTCCTCGGCCACCGCGTCGGTCTGGCGCGCCGCCTTCAGCACTTTGGCCCACCATGCAACGTCGTTGACCAGCGCGGTCGCCGCCTGGTTCAGGTGCTCGAGCTCCTCGAGCTTCTTTTCACCTTGCCGGACGGCAAGGAAATCGCCCCAGGCGATATGGACTGCCGACTTGACCGGCGCCATCTGCAGCTCGACCGCATGCAGCCTCAGCTGCTCGACGGCACGCGCGCCGCCGACGCTGCCATAGCCGACGAAGCCGGCCGGCTTCTTGTTCCATTCATTGGCGGCGTAGTCGATCGCGTTCTTCAGCACGGCGGTCGGGCCATGGTTGTATTCGGCGGCGGTGAAGATGAAGCCATCGAACTCGGCGACCTTCTTCTGCCAGTGCTTTGCCACTTCATTCTGCGACGGCGCCCAGGCGGACGAAGCGACCTCGTCGAAGAACGGCAGCGGGAAGTCGCGCAGGTCGACCACTTCCACGTCGATGTCGGCATGCGACTTGGCGATCTTGGCGATCCACTGGGTCGGAACGTCGGCGAAGCGTGCGGCGCGGGTCGAACCGACGACAATGGCGATTTTGGGTTTGGACATAGAGGGGCTCTCCTTCAGGCGAATTTCTGGTATCGTTTAGATACTTGAGCTATATGAGTGACTGCGCCAACGAGGCGCAAGGAGGCACCTTTTTGATACCAAGGCACCCGCACCGCACCGAGGACTGCCGCGCCATCTCGGAAATCCTGCAGCGCGTCGGCGACAAATGGACCGTGCTCGTCGTCGGCAAGCTCGGTGACGGGCCGCTGCGCTTCAACGAATTGCGCAGCGCCGTCGGCGGCATTTCGCAAAAGATGCTGACCACGACGTTGCGCGGGCTTGAGCGCGACGGCTTCGTCACCCGGACCGTGTTTCCGACCATTCCGCCACGCGTCGACTATGAGCTGACCGACCTTGGCTACGAGCTGCTTGTGCCGGTCGGCGCGCTCGGCGAATGGGCGCGCAAGAACACAGAGCGGGTCAAGGCCGCTCGCGCGAGGTTCGATGGGCTTCATGCCTGAAATCCTTGCGCTGCAAGGCTTTGCGGCAGCGAGCCGCTCGTCTCGCCGTCCCTTCTCCCCTTGTGGGAGAAGGTGGATTGGCGCGCAGCGCCAAGACGGAAGAGGGGTGTTGGACGGAGTGCCGTCGGTGCCAAGCTGGACCACCCCTCATCCGACCGCGCTTCGCGCGGCCACCTTCTCCCACAAGGAGGGCTTTGCACGGGGGCCGAAGTTTGGCGCAGATGGCGCATGGGGCGTTTTTTGAAAC